>BHER01000001.1 GCA_003864555.1 Erysipelotrichaceae bacterium
GAACAAATGTTCGTTCATTAATCAAAGTCAAAACTTGAGTTGTCAGGACTCCGTATTAAAGGCTCTCCTTTGGGAGATGCCTGTCAGATTGACCCACTTTACGGGTCTTTTTTTATGCCCAAAATCTTCCCATTAATCTTTTTCAAATTATGAAAACGCATACAGCATATATATGATATACTTTAAATAACAACAACATGAGAATATAAAAAAGAAAGAGGTTTTATATATGTCGAAAAAAGGAATTAAAATAGTTACAATTGGTGGTGGATCAAGCTATACACCGGAGTTAGTTGAAGGGTTCATCAAACGTTTTGCAGAATTACCAATAAGTGAATTATGGCTAGTTGACATTGAAGCAGGAAAAGAGAAACTTGAAATTGTTGGGGCAATGGCAAAAAGAATGGTTGCAGCAGCAGGTGTAGATTGCAAGGTGTATTTAACAATAGACCGTGAAGAAGCCTTAAAAGATGCAGATTTTGTAACGACACAATTTCGTGTAGGACGACTGCCTGCAAGAATTTTGGATGAGAAAATCCCTCTAAGTCATGGGATGATTGGACAAGAAACAAATGGTGCTGGTGGTATGTTTAAAGCATTGCGTACAGTTCCTGTTATTTTGGCAATTGTTGAAGATATGAAAAGACTTTGTCCAGATGCGTGGTTAATTAACTTTACTAATCCTGCGGGAATGATTACACAGGCTGTGTTAACTTACGGAAATTGGAAAAAAGTTATCGGTCTTTGTAATGTACCAATTGGTGCAATGAAAATGGATGCAAAAGCTTTGGGTACTCCTGAAGATCAGCTTCGCTTCCAATTTGCTGGGATTAATCATTTACACTGGCATACAATTAAAGATAATAAAGGAAAAGATAGAACACAGGAAGCAATCAATAATATGTTTGCAATGGCAGGGACAGAAAGTGGCATTGCGAATTTAAAAGAGCTCCGCTTTTTACCAGAGCAAGTAAAAGATTTAGGGATGATTCCATGTGGCTATCATCGTTATTACTATATGACTGAGCAAATGCTTGCACTAGAGATTGAAGAAGCGAAAACAGTTGGAACACGTGGTGAAGTTGTACAAAAATTAGAAGACTCACTTTTCGAGTTATACAAAGATCCTAATTTAAGCCATAAACCAGAAGAACTCTCAAAACGTGGGGGAACGCATTATAGTGATGCAGCATGTGAAGTTATCAATTCAATTTATAATAATAAGGGAACAACAATGGTTGTGAGTACAGAAAATAAAGGTTGTATTGATGATGTGCCATATAATAGTGCAGTTGAAGTATCTGCTATTATTGATGCAGCAGGAGCACACCCAATTAACTTTGGTTCATTCCCAGCAAGTGAGCGTGGATTACTCCAAGTGATGAAAGCGATGGAAGAATTGACGATTGAGGCAGGAGCAACGGGTAACTATGGTAAGGCATTACAAGCATTTACAATGAATCCACTTGTTGTAAGTGGTGATATTGCACAAACATTGCTGGATGAGATGCTTATTGCTCACGCAGCATACTTACCACAATTTGCTGATAAAATTGCAATGTTAAAAAATAAATAAAATCAACTGAATATATTAGGAAAAAGGGTAGTATTTACTACCTTTTTTCTGTGATGGCTACTTTTTTACCTATAATAGTTGATGGGATGTTATAATAGATAGACTGGAGATGAGATAGAATGCAAAAAACATGGTATTTAGAAAAAAGTTGGGCAACAGATTTTTTTGGCGAGGCAAAGACGGAAGCTGAAATTAAGGAATTGACACTCAAGCGTTATGAAAAGGCAATGGAGATCATCTTTAGTTCAATGGCAGAAAAAGAGTTGGATTGTTATATAGCACATGTCAAAAATGATTTAAGCTTTATATCTTTGGGGCGTTTACGTAAAACACTAAGAGAGGCAGGAACTGGATTTGCAAAGCATTATCCGGGAGTTCAGATTTTTGCGGGTGCAATCGAAGAAGAGTACTCTGCGATATTTACTGATATGGGAGAACAAGGGCTTTTTATCACCGCAACAAATCCTCTCAACGATGAGCAAATTCGTTTAGAGGGGGATGTGCAGTTACAATTGAATGCACGCGATTTTCTCAACCGAAATAATATCGAGTATTGCTCACATGAGAACTATCTTCGGACCCTTAATATTTATTGTGCATTAGCAGATATTATTACATATAAAACAGGAGGAAATAAAGAATGATGAAATCACAAACAAATTTAGCTATTGGAGATCATGTGGAAATTGTCTTAAAAGCAGACCAGAAAACAGATAAAAGAACACGTGGACATGTTAAAAAAATCTTGACACGGAATCTAACACATCCCCATGGACGGAAAGTTATGCTTGTTGAGGGAAATGCTGTTGGACGTGTAAAAATAATATTATAAATATTGGTAGTTTCCGGCGAGGTGTGTAACCGATTTTAAGACTTCAAATTTTAGCATGTTTGATAGGCGGTGGTATGGACTAATCTAGAGTAGATTATCAGTAAAATAGAAGAATTTTTTAGAAGTTTTGTGCTGGCACTGACATCTGGGAAAAAAGAGTGGTCCGATGATTGCCATAAGTTGTCGTGAGCGTTTGTGCTTACCCACACTTCATACTACACGACCATGTGAATTATAATCTCCAACAACTCTTGACAACGCTTACATTTCAGTGTTATACTGTAAGCAATTAGGATCGTTACCTTTTTTAAAGGGCGAAACATTAAGAGCTACGTTAGTGGGCACTTAAGGTTTTTTTATGATATCTACTAGAAGTCAAAGAGATCGGATGATGATTTTGAAGAACCGGTGTACAAAATGCACGGAATTGGGAGGTTTTTATGAATAATATAAGAAAATCGAGGAATAGAATTTTATCAATTTTCTATATATGGTGCTATAATAGCAGGCAGGAAATACGATGCTTTTTCAAAAAAATACGAGAAAATATCACAAAGGCTCTACGCTTTAAGAGTGGTGGAAAATTCGTGAGCACATTCCTTATCGGTGCAATGCTTGCAGGCTGCGCGGGTACGAATGGGACTAGAGTACAATTTGTCTATATCGCGCCTGGCGGTAATACGGCTTATCAAATTGTGGAAAATACGGTTGTAGACGAGCAATTGAATATGATAAAAGCGAAAAAAATTGGAAAGCCGTGGTCGTATATGGGGCATGCTCTGTTTGGTAATACTTACTACGATGGTCAGAAAATGTATAGCTCAATTGGACCAAACCTGTATATTTATGATAGTATAACAGCGAAAACAACGATACACAAAGGGTATTCAAGTTATGCTATGAAAAAAATAAATGGTGATATGTGGATTGCAACGCAAAGTGGTAAAACAACAAGGCTGTGTAAAATTGATGAGAAGCAGACGGTTGAGTGCCAATACGAGGTGGAAAACCACCAGATTACCGATTTTTATTTTAACTTTGATGAAAATACGCTTTTTGCCACCGGAACTGGAAGCGGTGTGGAAACGGGCGATATGATGGATCAATATAAAGTGGTGAAGTATGATTTGATGACGGGCGTGGAAACAATACTCAAACATGGTGGCGAGCATATCTTGGGCGCGCGCCTTGCGAATATATGCCCCGGTCAGTTTATCACGAGCAACGGAAATATCTACACAACAGATGGTGAAAAGATTGGAGCAATTATTGGGACAAGCGGGCAGCAATTAAGTGGATTAGTCAATGATCAAATTGCAGGGACTGCAGCCTTCATGGATTATGATAATAATTTATTTGAGGTATATAGTTGCGAAAACAACACCCCCGTGCTCCAAAGAGTAATTGAACTCTCGCACGAACCCGATACCTTTCCCGAATCCTATTCGCGCGAGAGTGCGGATAACGGAGAAATAAGTATGCGAATTAGATCGAACGAGGACTTTTCTGAGACAATTGGAATCCAGAGTGTCAATCTACGAAGTGGAAAAGTTGAGGTCTATTATTTTGATGAGCCGGTGACCAATATTCATGCCGTAGCGCGATTTTTGTAGTGTGTACTTAAGAATAAGCGCATAAAGAATAGTTCATGCAATCGTAATGGATAAAAAAATCAGAAAGTAATATGTCAAATAAGACGAAATGATAGGTATACTCGGTAATTGGTCTGTTTATTTCACTAATTATGATTATAGCGAGAGCGATTGACCTAAACTGGATGCTATGCCAAGGACATATGAAAAAAAGCATGGTTAATGTATGCACATAAAAGATGATTACGATATTCTATCGGCATCATCTTTTTTAAATTCCACTGATAGTGGTGGTGATTATAATCAGCCATCGTATTTTTAATGTCTTCTAAATGTATACATAACGAAAAAGCAACTTCATCCTCACTATGCCCAAAGAAAGATTCCATTGGTGCATTGTCCCAACAGTTTCAACCAGCAGCGTGATTTTTTTAAAAAAATTGAAGATAGAAAGCATCCGTGATATACTTTCTAGGGAACTCCTTTTGAATGATACTTTTCATATGTTCAGGAGTGTGTCTCTCTCTGGATAAAAAAGTGCTATTATTCCTCTATAGAAGTGAGGTAATGAGTATTACGAGCGAAAAGGAGGAAGAAAAGAGGGCCGAATTACAAGATATAACCATTATTTGTCGCGACTGCGGAAGAGCATTTGTGCGGACTGCTGGAGAATAAGCGTTTTATCTTGAAAAAGATTTTACAAATCCACCGGTTCGATATAAAGAGTATCGTGATCAACGAAAAGTAGAAAGAAATAATAATCGTGATAACCAAACTAGCTACTAAAAAAACTGTGGGTTCGCGATAGAAAACAAGGTATTATCTGCATCGTAAACTATGAAAAAAATTAAGCATGAGGAAGAAGAGTAGCATCCCACTTTTTATGCCATTTAATACGGGAGTATTTCCGAAATCAAATGTAAAAGGAGAAAAAATATGACAATAACAAGTGTAATGAAAGAAAGAAGAACAATAAGGACCTTTACTGGTAATATCCCCGACAAAGATCTGTTAGCATTACTTGGGAGTGCAAGCTATGCGCCCAATCATAGGATGAGAGAACCATGGTCGTTCATCCTAGTCAATAGTATCGGTGATTGGGAGAAACTGTACACATTGACTACCAAAAGGCCTCCTTATTTAGCACAATTGGCGAAGCAATTGGAAAATGATGGTACATATCCAACGGGTATTATCGTTATTTGCCCAGTAAATGCTGACCCAAAAGTAGCGAGAGAGGATTTGCTAGCAACAGCAGCCTTCATCCAAAATTTCCAGTTAGCTGCGTGGGCAGATAAGTATGGTGTCGTTTGGCGAACAACTTGTATTGATGCCGATTTTGAACAAAGTATTGGAATTAAAGCCAATGAAATCGTCGTCGGATTTCTACAAGCAGGAACATTTGTGAACACGGCACAAAGTCTACCATACAGGTCAAATATTGAGGAAAAAATAAAGAGATTATCTGAAGTCTAGAGTCTTTTTCGTGTGAAAGAAGATTACTTGGTTTTAGATTGTTTAATTATTCTATTTACACTTTTAGCAGCAGAGTTTGACAAGATACTCATAACCATGTTCGCAATCTAAACACTACATTTTGTAGTGTTTTTTTTGATGAAATAAAATCCTACAAGGGTACAAAATACTTGGGCACATCAAATACTATAATAACTTTCGGCATCAATGGGCTCTATCACAAGTGGGTCCTGTAGAATGTAGCACTTCCAACACTTTTAGCTTTTTATTTAAGGGCGTACAGTTTAACTGCTATAGAAACTTTTCTATTATCTTAAAACTATTATTACCCCTCTAAATAAAAAAAATGCCCTGAAAACGCTTGCAATAAAAAAGAAAGTAAGCTACAATAAAACCATCAATATACAAAATAATGAATATTGTAAAATGAGAGGAAGATTTTTATGTTGAAAATAGTAGTAGGCGGACAAATTGATAAACCAGAAATTGCAGAATTAGTTAGAGTATGTGGGGGCGATGCAATTGAAGTAAGTGTCCAAAGTGACCTTGATGCAGCAATGTCGCTCCAAGCAGGAAGCGTAGATTACTATATTGGTG
This sequence comes from Erysipelotrichaceae bacterium, assembly GCA_003864555.1. Lineage (GTDB taxonomy): Bacteria > Bacillota_I > Bacilli_A > Culicoidibacterales > Culicoidibacteraceae > BHER01. The sequence continues at coordinate 6,074 of BHER01000001.1, forward strand.
CCTGTAATACTGGTGGAGGTGGAGCACTTGCAATGGCGATGGCACTTGTTGGTCATGATTTTTGTGCAACATTATCAATGCCCGGAAATATAAAATCAGAAGCAGAAATTCGTGGAGAAATCCAAGCTGGTAAAAAAGCTTTTGGGTTTACTGCACAAGATAAAGAGCAAATCATTCCAATCGTCATATCAGAGCTATTAAAAAAATAAGAATACAAAGGAAGAGGAATAAAAAATGGAAACATCAAAAATAATTGAATTACTCGTCGTCGGCATGCTTGGAGCACTTGCAGCAGTTATTGCAAACAAGGGAATTGCTGTTTTTAATGATGGACTGCGCCCAATTATTCCACAGTTTTTAGATAATAAAATTGGGAGAAAAGAATTAGCAGCAACAAGTTTTGCCCTTGGGTTCGGGCTTGTTATTGGATTTGGGATTCCAGTATCTGTCGGAGCATCTATCATTTTAGTGCATAGTATTCTCCTCGCAACCGATATTATTGGAACATGGTCACCAGGAGGGATGAAAGGTGTCATCATCTCAGCTATTATTGGTGGGATATATGGTATTGCAATTGTTCTCGGATTACAATATATTGTAGACCTTTTCGCAATGCTCCCAGTCAACTTCCTCGATGCCCTTGCAAAAGTTGGTGCACCAGTTATTGTTGCCTTCTCAGTATTCCCATCGCTTGCAGTGGCATACCAACATGGGTTTAAAAAAGGTGCTATTACATTTGGAACATCGATATTTTTCATGTTTTTGGTAAAAGAATTTGGGGTTATTCAAATTTCTGATACGGCAACACTCAAATTAAGTGTTGAGGGAACAACACTTCTTGTGGGGATGGCATTTATGATTTTTTTCTCCCTTGGAGAAAAAGGATCAGGATCAGCAAATCAGCAACTGGTCAGTATTTTTGCAGAACGGGTAAAACGGATTAAATCAAACTGGATAATTCTTGCAGTGATGGGAGGACTTGTTAGTGCGGCAACAAGTTTACTGATTTTAGCAGGAGATCCAATTTCGCAAAAATTAATGATTGAGGGTCTTTATAGTGAAGCAGCACTTGCAGCCTTCGCTCGTGGAATAGGCTTTATTCCGCTTGTCTTCTCAACAGCAATTGTAACGGGTGTGTATGGACCGGCAGGAACAACTTTTGTTTTTGTTATCGGGATTTTATTCCGTGGGAATCCATTACTAGCATTCGTCGCTGGATTTGCAGTTATTGTTGTTGAAATTTTATTACTTGATAGTGCAGCCAAAGGACTTGATAAATTCCCTGGTGTCCGTGAAATGGGTGAACATATCCGAACAGCAATGAATAAAGTACTAGAAGTAGGACTTTTAATTGGTGGTGCGCTTGCATCAGAAGCAATTGCTCCGGGGATTGGTTATTTCTGGGTTATTGGGATTTACCTCTTAAATAAAACAGCGAAAAAACCATTAGTTGATTTAGCCGTTGGACCAGTCGCAGCAATTTCACTAGGACTCTTGGTTAATATTTTAGCATTAGTTGGATTATTTACAATTCCAACAGTATAGTTCGAAAAAAGAAATGGGGATATATATATGCAACAGAATATCAAGCGTTATGCGAAAATGACAATTGCAGCCCTCAAAAATGAGCATAATACCTGTATACATGTCAATAGCGATTGTTTTGCACAAGTTTGTGAGTATACAAATACAGAGCACGAGGCTCTCTACTTCGGTGCAAAAAATACAGCAGCTCTCAAACCATTGATTAGTAAGTTACAGGGTAATGCTTATTTCTACCATACAATTGATGCACTCGCAGATAATGGACGAGCAATTGATATTAAATTACGAAACCCACTAACAGATAGAGCAATGAGTGGTTCATCAAGTGGTAGTGCAATTAATGTCTTTTATGGCATAAATGATATTGGAATTGGAAGCGATGGTGGTGGTTCTGTACTTGCGCCGGCAATGAGTTTAAATCTTTTTAGCCTGATTAGTCCATTATTACCAATCACACAACTTGATAAAATATCAACAGATGGGATTAAATTTGCACCCGTTGCGGGTATTATTGCTCATAATTTTAAACATTTTATTCAAACGGTGGAGTATCTTTTATTAGAAAAAAAGCCAAAGCCAAAAGCCAAAATTAGCATCTTGTGCCAAGAAAATTTTACCAAGCTTGATGGCGATAGTAACTTTCAAGTAACTAAAATGCCATTTCCAGATATAAATGGTCCAAGAGCGATACTTATTGCTTGGTGTACCCAAAAACTTAAGCTATACGATATAATAATAAGTGAAGAGGGACCGATTGATTGTTTGGAATATGGCGATACCTTACAAGGAATTTTTTCAGAAAAAAATACCAAGGAACAACAAAAAGCGGGTAAAGGACTCCTGCGGATAGTTGCCATGTCGAAAGCAACAGCCATAACAATACCAAAACTTGCAAAAGCTGAGGGGTATGTCCTCATTGCCAACTCAACACCTAGGGATATCTACAATCTCCTAGAAGTTGGGAAAATAGTAGAGCAACCATTTCCGGAAATAATCAAAAAATATTTCCACCAGAGCTATAATAAACGTGAAAATAACATCATATTTTAAGATGATAAACAGAAGAAAAGGTGTGTGTGGGAAATGAAATTAGTTGCAGGTATAACACTTATGCATGAGCATACAAGAATTGATCTTTCAGGATTAAAAAAGAATGATGATTGTAATCTAAATTGCTTTGAACAGACAATTAAAGAATACAAAGAACTCTACCAACAGGGTGTTCGGAATATTGTGGATGTGACAAATATTGGCATGGGTGGTGATGCAGCATATGTCCAAAAAGTTGCGAAAGCATCCAATATCAATATTATCCATGCCACAGGCTTCTATCAGGATAAGTTTTTGCCACCGATTGTTTTTTCCAAGACTGTCGAGCAGCTAGCACAAATTATGATTGACCAGATTGAAATTGGGATTGATGGTACGAGTGCAAAAGCAGATATCATTGGTGAAATTGGCACAAGTAAAAATGAGATGACTGCAGCAGAGCAGAAAGTTTTCAAAGCAGCCATGCTTGCATCACGCAAAACGGGTAAGCCACTAACAACCCATACAACACTTGGTACGTATGGGAAAGAGCAAGTTGCTTTTTTCAAAGAACATGATTTTCCTTTAAATATGGTGATGATTGGGCATGTTGATTTAACGGGCGATACAGAGTATGTCCTCGACTTGCTAAAAGAGGGGGTATATGTTGAACTCGATACAGTGGGGAAACATAATTATATGGCGGATGCAGTCCGTTTGGAGATGCTCAAAGAAATTGAAGAGCAGGGGTTTGAAAACCGGGTTTGCCTATCGCTCGATATTACACGGAAATCACAATTAAAGTATCTAGGAGGTATCGGCTATACATATATGCTTGATACTTTTATCCCGTATTTACGCGCGAGTGGTCTAAGTGAGCGTTTTATTGAGAAGATGCTCATCGAAAATCCACAGCGGTTTTTTGAAGAAAAAAGCCAATAAAAGAAAAGGGGAAAGAGGATGCAAACATATCCATTAACAAGTATTTCAGTAGAAGAGGCAACACAAAAACAATTTGCTTTAATTGATGCAATTACCCGTGTTTTTAAAGGGAGCGAAATTCTTACACGTGGTGATTTAGGTGTTGTTAGGGGGCTTAATCAACCACAAACAACGGCAAAAGTTGAGCGTGTATTAGCAACTTTTTTCAATGCACCAAAAGCGATGCTTGTGCGTGGTGCAGGGACAATGGCAATTAGACTTGCGCTATATAGTAGTATAAATTTGGGTGAAACAATTTTAATCCATGATGCAGCAGTTTATCCAACAACAGATACATCTTTCCAAATGATGGGCTTAAAAACGGTACGAGCAGATTTTAATATTTCGGGTGCAATAACCCGTGCATTAAAGCAAAATCCCGAAATCAGAGGAGTACTCATCCAGTTCACCCGCCAGCAGCCTAGTGATTGCTATGATATGGAAAACATCATTGCTGAAATCCGGGCCTATACGCAGGATTTGCCAATTATTACAGATGATAATTACGCTGTTTTGAAAGTACCCAAAATTGGTTGCGAACTGGGAGCAACACTCTCGTGCTTCTCAACATTTAAGCTCCTTGGACCAGAAGGTATCGGCTGTATTATTGGGAATCGGGAGGCCATTGAAAAACTGCGGAGCCAAAATTATTCTGGAGGACTACAAGTTCAAGGACATGAAGCAATTGATGTCCTGCGTGGCATGATTTATGCGCCAGTAGCCTTAGCAATTTCTGCAAATGTTACAGAGCAAACTGCCCAAAAATTAAATGAGGGTGCAATTGCGGGTGTAAAATCATGCTTTATTGCAAATGCACAATCAAAAGTACTCATTGTCGAACTAGAAAAGCAAATTGCAGATGCAGTCTTAGTTGAGGCCGAAAAATTAGGTGCAGCACCCCATCCAGTTGGTGCAGAATCACAGTATGAATTTGTACCAATGTTCTATCGTATTTCTGGGACATTTAGAAGCAGTGATCCAACACTTGAAAAACGGATGATTCGGATTAATCCGATGCGCGCAGGGAGTACCACAATTCTGCGAATTCTTGAAGAGGCAATTCAGAATGTAACGCAGGGATAATATACCAAAAGAAGGAGATGAACACCGGTGAAATCAGATTTTTTTCAGAAAAAAGGCACAGCAATTAAGCAATTAGCTGAAGTTTTAATTGTAATGCAACCGGGAGAAAAACTACCAATTGTCAGTGTGCTTCAGGAAAATCTAGGAATATCACGGGGAACAGTACAGAATGCTTTGCAATTTCTCAAAGACCAAGATGCAATTGTGCTTGTAAGCAGGGGCCATCTTGGGAATTATCTTACAAGTATCAACCACCGTATTTTACAACAGTATGCAGGAACGGATGAACTTTTTGGGACAATGCCATTGCCATACTCGCGGATCTATGAGGGGTTAGCAACTGCACTATATGACACCCTAAATGCTCAAGGAGTACGGCTTAATATGGCATATATTCGGGGTTCAAATGACCGCTTGCAGTCAGTTGTGCGAGGGATGTATCAGTTTGCAATTGTTTCAAAATATGCTGCAAGACGTAGTATTGAAATGGGAGAAAGCCTTAAAATCATTGCCGATTTAGGAAAGTATAGCTATCTATCACAACATATCCTATTACTAAAGAATCCAAATGCGACAACAATTGTTGCAGGAGACCGTGTTGGAATTGATATGAGTTCAATTGATCAAAAGGAGCTTACGCATATATTAACTGCTAACACAAAAGTAAGTTATATCAATTTACCAGGGCACCAATTAATCCATGAAATTGAGCTTGGGAGAATTGATGCCGGTGTTTGGAATTATGATGAAATTATCGAAAAGAACTATGAACATCTAAATTACCAACTCATATCAGATATGGCAATTTCAGAAGAAGTATCCACAGCAGTCATAGTCTGCAACCAATCAGATATCCTGGTACAAACAGTCTTAGAAAAAAATATTGATACAATTAAAATCTTACAAATTCAACAAGATGTTAAAAAAGGGAAAATTATACCTCGCTATTAATAAAAAAAAGGAGAAATTTGAGATGATCTACAAAAAAATGGAGATTTTAAAAAATGGAAATATTATTGATGAAGCAGCATATGACTATGCGTTTAAAGTCATCAAACGCTTAGGGGAAGAGGGGATAGATGTGCAATCGGATAGAGCACAAGTATTTGTAACACATCTTGCAATGGCAACGATGCGGATGCAAAAAGGCGAAGTACTTGAACCACTATCAGAAGCAATTGAGGCTGATTTAAAGGGGCAATCAATATTCGCGCAAGCAGAAATACTCTGGACACAGCTTGCATATTTTGCACCAAAACCATTTGCCCAAGCCGAAGAAGGATATATCTACATCCATATGTGTTCATTATTGAGCAACTAGAGAGGAGCACGCATCATGTTTTTAACGATGACGACAAACCGCAATCAGGAACTTATCGATTTTGCAGTAGAACTGCATCAAAAAGGACAAATTTTGCCCGACACCTATGTCATTGACGTGGATACTTTGTGTGAAAATGCCCGGATGCTTGCATGCTCTGCTAAAGAATATGGCATTGAGCTCTATTATATGACAAAGCAAATTGGTCGCAATCCTTATCTTGCAAAAAAAATTCATGAAGCAGGCATCAAAAAAGCAGTAGTTGTCGACTTCAAAGAAGCACTGCTTTTAATGGATGCAGGACTACCACTTGGAAATGTTGGGCATCTTGTACAAATTCCCAACCAATTATTAAAAAAGATTTTAGCTTATGGTACCGATTACGTCACTATTTACTCAATAGAGATGCTTAAAAAAGTTGATGCAGTTGCAGGCGAACTCGGTATTATTCAGCCTGTGCTATTGCGGATTTTAGATGAGGGAGATCGGATTTATGAGGGGCAATATGGTGGGTTTATGCTGGATGATTTACCAGCGCTTATGCAAGAATTTAAAAAATTACTAAGCATCAGAATTACCGGTCTGACATCTTTTCCCTGCTTTTTATATCAAGCGGAACAAGGAGAGTTTATGTCAACACCCAATGCTCAAACACTATATAGAGCACAAATACTTCTGAATAAAGCAGGCTTTGCAATCACGCAACTCAATATGCCCTCGGCAACATGTGTCCGCTCACTCAAATTTTTAGCAGAAATTGGAGGAACACAAGGAGAACCAGGGCATGCACTAACTGGAACAACACCGATGCATGCCAAAGAAGTATTAGCAGAAAAACCAGCACTTGTCTATGTGAGTGAAATTTCTCATAGGTTTAAAGGGAAAAGCTATTGCTATGGAGGGGGTTACTATCGCCGTGGGAATTTATCAAATGCCCTCATAGCGACAAAGGGGATGCCATATACGGAAACAAAAGTTTCTCCTTTTGATAATGAGAGTATTGATTATTACCTTGAATTAGCAGGCATGCAACCACAAGATGCAACGGTTATTATGGCATTTCGAACACAAATTTTTGTAACCCGTAGTGAGGTTGCATTGGTTGAGGGATTATCGACAAATACGCCTAAACTTGTAGGAATTTACGATAGCTTAGGTAAAAAAAATAAGGGGGATTTAAAATAATGGCAAGATTTATAGTAGTCGTTTTAGATAGTTTTGGTGTGGGTGCAATGGATGATTGCAAAGCTGTACGCAAACAAGATATTGGGTCGAATACCGCCTTACATATTCTCGAAAAGACGCCAAATTTGTATCTGCCTAATCTTGAAAGTTTGGGTCTTATGAATATTCTTGATGCAGAAATAGATGGGATGATATTAAATCCAATGTCAAATTATGGGACTGCTAATTTAGCACATTTTGGGGCAGATAGCTTTGCAGGCCATCAGGAAATCATGGGAACGAAGCCCTCAAGACCTTTAGAACTTGCAATAAATGATGTTGCAGCAGAGGTGAAATTAGCATTAGAACTTGCGGGGCATCGGGTAGATTTTATTGAAAAAGATGGATTAAAAGCAATCCTCGTCGATGGGACTGTTTTAGTTGCTGATAATATGGAAACAGATTTAGGGCAAGTGATTAATGTAAATGGAATATTAGATGAAATATGTTTTGCAGATGTTGAGAAAATTGGTCGGATTGTCCGTGGCGTGGTCAAAGTATCACGTGTAATTGTTCTTGGAGGTAGGAGTGTTAGTCTTAATAGGATGCTTGCAGCCCTAAAGACTAACTCAGAATTTATTGGATTGGATACACCAAAATCAGGGTTATATTTAGATGATTACCAGGTAATTCATCTTGGATATGGCGTAGATACGACCATGCAAGTTCCTCATGCCCTTGCACAAAAGAAAATCCCAACAGTATTTGTTGGGAAAGTTGGCGATATTGTTGCCAATCCGGGAGGATGCAATATTTCAGGTGTGGATACGCAAGATCTTTTTGATGCTTTTATTACGGAAATTAAAAAAGAAAAAACGGCTTTCTTCTGTCTTAATATTCAAGAAATGGATTTAGCAGGTCATGCACAAAATGTAAAAAAATATGCAAAGAAATTAAAAATATCTGATGATAAAATTGGTGAAATCTTGGAAATTTTAGGAGTCGATGATGTGCTTATTGTGATGGCTGATCATGGCAATGACCCAACAGTTGGTCATAGCAGGCATACACGCGAGCGGGTCCCATTACTAGTTGCTAAGCAGGGTCTAACCTACGTACGACTTGATGAGCGTGAGACGATGGCAGATGTTGGTGCTACAGTTGCTGCTTTTTTTGGGACAAGCATAGCATATGGGACATCCTTTTTACGAATGATTCAAAACTAAAAAAGATCGTCCTCAGGTGGAAATTTGAGGACGACCTTTTTTTAATCTGTTTTATCGAGGAGCTCATCGTGTTGAGGGCTTGGGAATAGATGTGGTAGTATGATATTATCCTCTAAAAACAAGATGCCAGAAATTTATTTTTTTGGACATTAACCAAATAATGGCTAAATTGATAACACCAAGGAGCACAAGATAAATTAGTGCTAGAAGGCGACCTTCAAAAACTGCGGGTACAAACTGCATAATAAGGGAATTACAAGCAAGTGTTAGGAAAAACCCAGGGATGCTACAAATAATGGTTTTGCCAATAGCATTATAAATGAAATAAGGTTTTAAATCAACTAACTTCAAAATATCACGTGTTGATAGATAAACAATCATTAATAATCCAAGCATCGTTGCAAAAATATCGCCATACACCCCGAAAAAATAGACAAGGGGGAAGTTTAGGATAAGTTTTACAACGGGGCCAATAGCGCTGTAGATGAGCGCTTTTTTCTTTTCTCCAAAAGCAAGGAGGACTGATACTGAAATAGTTTCAAGTGCAAATGCCATACCACGGAAGCCATCTACCCGTAAAACCGCAGCAATAAACTGTGTCGTAACATTATCCAAATTATAAAAAAAAGTAATCAGAGGGACAGATAAGGTTACCATAATAAGGACTGCTGAGAGTGTTGTGAAAAAAATCATGCGATAGGATTTCTTGACATATTTTCGCGTTTGTCTCATATCTTGGCTCTCGTATGCACTCGTGACAAAGCTGATAATTGCAACCGAAATTGCTAATGAAAAAGTCAAAGGAATCGAAACGAGTTTATCACTCCACTGGTTGATAACGGTATACTCTGATTTTGCTAGTAACTCAGTTGCACCAGCAAAAATCCGAATTTTTTCAAAAGTAAATAAAGTAATCTGGGAATAGAGTGTTGCTGCAAGACCAGAGATTACAAAAGGGAGAGCAGTAAGAATTAATTGGCGGCTGATAAATTTCTTATCGGAACCTATTTGATCCAAAGAAGTTTCCATCAGTATTTTATGCTCCCGTCGGGTTTTAGCATAGAAAGGATATAATGTGAAAATTGTAATGATAGTTGCAATAGGGAGAGCAATAAAGGCATAAGCAATCGCTTTTCCACTTTCTATTTTAAAGAAGTTTAGCGTAATATAGAGCGTGGATAAAAGGATGATAACATAGGCAAGGCGCTCAACGACTTGTGAAATAGAAACACCAATTACGGTTTTAAAACCTTGGAGATAACCACGCATCCCACTCAAAATTGGGATAAGGACAAGTGCTGGTGCCATAATATAGAGTGCAAGGGTAGTTGCTTGTGCAAGCTCTGGATTATCGGGTGCTTTAAACTGTCCAAATGGTTGAGCAAAAAGAACAAATAAAACCATCAAAACAAGACCAAGGACAAGCATTAAGCGTTGTGCAATTTTTAAAACCTCATTAGCAGTCTTATACTGACCATTCACATTGTAAATTGAAATCAGGCGTGCAATAGCAAGGGGGAGGCCTGCAAGGGATAGTTCATAGAATGGTTGAAACATCGTATAGGCATAGCTATTGACATAATTGGCATTGGTATTAAAAACCATTGCTGCAAAAGGGATGAGGTAGGCAACACTTATAATACGTGTTAAAAAAAGTCCAATTGTTGAAATGAGGGCAACACTAACAAAGGACTGATTTTTATTTATTTTGTTCATAGGGACACTCCTCTATATTGCTTTTTGAGTAATAATCTAAAAACTGCCCCAAAAGGCAGACATACCATCATTATATCATATTTTTTTCAATAGAGGAAAAAGTGCTAACGAGATCGCTAAATTTTATTGTATTTGTTTTATTTATTGGGTATAATTAAAATGAATAGAGTTAAATATAGTAGCCAACTGAGAGATATATCTATTTGGTTATGATGTTAGGAGAAATAAAATGCTAAAAGGACATGTGCATTCCATCGAGACATTTGGAACAGTTGATGGACCAGGAATTCGCTTTGTGGTTTTTTTTCAAGGATGTATGCTTAAATGCCAGTACTGCCATAACCCTGATACATGGGATCTAGAAGGCGGGGTAGAATATACTGTTACAGAACTTTTGGATGAATATGATAAATACCGTAATTTTTTAAAGGGTGGAGGAATTACTGTAACAGGGGGTGAGGCATTATTACAAATGAATTTTGTCACTGAGCTCTTTAAAGAAGCAAAAGCACGGAATATTCATACCTGCTTGGATACTTCGGGAGCAACTTTTCGCAAAGGGCTTGCAGCGAATGTTCGAAAGATGCAGAAATTAATGGATAATACAGATTTGGTCCTCTTAGATTTAAAACATATTGATGATGCTAAACATAGAGAGCTTACGGGTATTACAAATAAGAACATCCTTGATTTTGCAGTCTGGCTTAGTGAAAGCGGGGTAGCTGTTTGGATTCGCCATGTGGTAATTCCAGGGATAACACTAGATGATTCTTCCCTATATCGCCTTGGACGTTTTATAGGGAAACTTGATAATGTTGAAAGAATAGAATTACTACCCTATCATGTGATGGGGGTTAATAAATGGGAAGCACTTGGTTGGAAATACCCGCTTGAGGGCATCGAGCCACCAAAAGCAGAAGAATTTAGTCGTGCACAGCAGATTGTTATTAAAGGTGTTAAAGATCAACATCTGATGTTAAAAAAACAAAATACACTTAAAAAAAACAATATTCACCTTGAATAGTTTATATGAGTATGATACACTAACAAAGGTTTAAAAAAATGAAGTATATAAGGAGAATAAATATGAATAGATTTGTAGGAAGATTTCTAATATCCGTGCTTGTCTTAATTGGTTTCGTCGCATTCAGCTTTTTTAGTTCAGCAGATTCAGCAAGCGTAAAAGTAGTACACACTATCCAAAAACAAGAACCTATATTAGCAGGTCGACCAAGTGGTGATTTACTACTTAGTTCGATGGTTAATTTCTATGCTGGTGCAGCAGAGGCTAGTGATGAGGAACTCGGAATGGATGCAAATCAAGGGACAGCATTCAGAACATTAGCAAACTATATTGCTTTAAATGTTCCAAATGTCGAAGAGTCATCAGCCAAGAAAGTTAGTGGAGCCTATATTGGTAACAGCTCGGATAGCTCAGTTACAGGGGTTTATGTGCTCACATTTCCTCGTGATATACAGATTGGACAAGATATCAGCGACATAGCCAATACAGCAGAACTAGAATATTTCATCGTAAAAGATAAAATTATGGTTATTGCGGATGCTGATTATCTAGCTGATCTAGATATTGATTTTTCTGATTTTGAAGCAAAAGTACTAGCTAAAATATAATAGTCAATCTTAATTGAGTGCCCAACCAAGCAATCTGCCTGGCTGGGCCTTTTTTGTGGAGAAAAAAGTGAAAAGTGTAAAAAGACAAAGCGGATTAAAAAAAATGATTTGAATCCTTAAAATCGCTTTTAAAATCAGGACATACATGCTAAAATATAATGTGATAATTTAAAAAAGATAAGGAGAAAATAAAATGGGAAAACAAATAGGGGTTTCAATCTATCCGGAGCATAGTACAATAAAAGAAATCAAAGCATATTTAGATTTAGCAGCAAAATATAATGTCAAAAAAGTCTTTAGTTGCCTATTATCCGTTACAAAACCAGTTGAAGAAATTAAAAAAGAATTTAAAGAAATCAATGCGTACACTGTAAATCTTGGAATGGAATTGATGTTAGATGTCTCACCACGTGTTTTTAGCACTCTTGGGATCAGCTATGATGACTTAAGCTTTTTTTCAGATATTTCAGCAACAGGAATTAGACTTGATATGGGCTTTGATGGTGTAGTAGAAGCAAAAATGACACATAATCCTTATGGACTCGATATCGAAATTAATATGAGTAATGATGTTGCTGGAATTGATAATATTATGAGCTATCGTCCAAATACGGACCGCTTAATTGGTTGTCATAATTTCTACCCCCAAGAATATACCGGATTACGGCTTTCACATTTTATGAGTTGTTCAGAGCGATTCAAAAAATTTAACTTAAAAACATCAGCATTTGTTAGTGCACCCTCGGCTAAAATTGGGCCTTGGCCAGTTATGGATGGACTTGTAACACTAGAAATGCACCGTAGGTTGCCACTTACTGCACAGGCAAAACACCTTTTTGCAACGGGCTTGATTGATACCGTTATTATTGGGAATATGTATGCCTCAGAGGAGGAGCTAAAAGCATTATCAGAAATTGACCCAGATATTATAAGTCTAGAAGTTGAATTTGCTCCCGGAACAACAGAATTAGAAAAAGATATTGTCTTAAATTCTCCTCATTTTAATCGTGGAGATATTAATGATTATATGATCCGTTCAACAATGAGCCGTGTTGTCTACAAAGATCGTCCATTCCCAATCCATGATGTATCGACACTTTCAAAAGGAGATATAATTATTGGGAATGATTTATTTGGTCAATACAAAGGCGAACTCCAATTATGCATCAATGATTTACCAGAAGACGGACGTAAAAATTGTGTTGCCCGCATCATTGATGCTGAGATCTTTTTAATAGACTATATTAAAGCATGGGATAGATTTAAATTTATTGAAAAAAAATAAGCAGGAGGAGCAAAAAAATTGTTAGTTTTCCAACTTATTATAGCAGCAATTAGTTTATATCTTGGCTGTTTCTTATTGGGTGCACTTGTATTAAAATTACTTTTTAAAGATGCGAGTAAATTACTTTTTGCACCATTTGGCTTTATCGTATTTCAAGTGATCTTCTGGATTTTAAGCATAGCACTTATTTATAGCCATCAAAGCTTTTCATTATTGCTTATCATAGTAAGCATCATGCTTATTGCCATTTTTGCAGTTGCACTTAAACAATTTGATATCAAACAATTACGCAACTGGTATTATGCAACATCCAATCCATCTAAATCGATCTTAGTGGTTATAATATTGCTCGGAATTTGCCATGGGATATTACAAATTGGCTTTTGGAATGTTGATAATTCGATGTCTGATAATGGATTTTATGTGTCCATTGCAACAGCAATGGCGAGTAGTAAAGCAATGTGGACAACTAACCCTGGTAGTGGAATGGAAATGGGCAGTATTCAGGCAACCTATATGATTTCAACATATGAGACCTCAATTGCCTATCTTGCCAAAATAAGTTTATTACATCCGGCAATTTATATGCGAATTATCATGCCAGTTATAATGAGTCTTTTATCATTTCAAAGCATCTTACTCCTTTTCCGGAAGATATTGAAAAAAGAGAAATTTGCATTAATCGGCATACTAGCATTTATCCTCCTTTTATATTATGCACCTAATTATAAGAGTAGCTTAAATGATTATTCACTGGAAGAGTGGTTTTTATACTATAATCATGTAGGAAAATCGGTGCTGCGCTATCTGGTTATGCCAATTACATTTATTATTTTTATCGAGATATATGAGGCTAATACCAAAAGGGACTCACTTGGTTTGAATGCGGTTTATTCCTATATGATGCTGCTTGCAATAGTAGGGATAGGGTATATTACATTATCACCGGGTGGTGCAGTCTATTTCTTAGCATTAGAAGCGGTTTTCTTACTCCTTCTCTTTTTTAAAAAGAGAACAAAAAAAAGTGATGTCATGATCCTTGGGCTCTCAAGTATCACTGGATTTGCAGGACTCCTTATCGCCTATATGACAACATCTCTAGAAAAAAAGAGTAGTATGCCAATACATGAGTTAAGCAAGCTACGGTTTCTCGGATATGGGTCGGAATACTATAATAAGGAGCTTTTCCAAAACTTTCTACTATCGGGTGAGTTTGATGGCTATTGGTATTTACGTTTTGGTCAAGCACTCTTCATCGCTTTACTCCTGATTTCAGGAATTATCTTTGGTATTACTTTTTTAAAAAACAAAATAATTATAAGGAAAAAGCGGCAAGCTACGGTAGAATTTTTTTGGTCTGATAAAAAGACGCTCCTCTTTTTTTCACTTGGATTTCCACTCTTATATGTGATTTTCACGCATGCGCCACCAATTGTTGAAATTGTTAGTGAAAAACTTGCCGTTTTTGGCCATCAACGCCTAGTTGGGATATATCCCTATGAAATAATGGGGATTGCCCTTGTTATTATGGGGGTTAACTATTTTACCGTTATGTGTACAAGCAAATGTAATATCGGGATTCGACCAAAACTACAAGCCATAGTTGCGCTCTCGAGTGCATGTCTTCTGGTCATATGCTTCATCATGCTACCAGCACGGCCATTTACCTACCAATATGCTTTAGAGAGTGAGCGGCATGAACGCTTAAAATTCAAAGATAGCTATTATGATGGTCGTTTTGATTATATGCGGCTGCTTGAAAATCCCTATCGCTTAGATAATGCTGCAACACAAATTACGAGTGTAATTAGCCCAAAAAGTGGGAAAAAAGTTGTAGCTGGGACAACAAACCAATTCTTTGGACTTACACATGTACGCAATTATGATGCTAATATTCAAGTTGTGCGCACGCGATTTTCACAGTACGCGGATGCGGAATATGCGGATGCATCCTATCTTCTGCGGACATATTTCTCACCATGGGATAATGAGCATGAAAATATCACCAAAACACACACTATTAAGGAAGTAAAAGAAGCAATCACATTATTTGATGTAGATTATCTTGTTGTCCTAAAAAATTATAAAGATCAGCCAAATTTTGGGAAAGACATGGAAGCAAAATTCATAGCTGTCATTTCTGAGACAGAGGAAACTGAACTTTTTTATATATTTACAATTAAAAAAGATATACCCAAAATAAATGATTGAAAGGAATTGAATATGATATGATGAAATTTTTAAAAATGACTACAGTAATACTACTAACACTTGGACTTTATGTGGGGTGTGCTAAAGCGGAGACAGGAGAAAATAACAAGCCTACTAGCAATCCTACGAGTGCAAGTGGTTTTCCACTGGCAACAATTGAGATGGAAAATGGTGGGATAATCGTAATTGAACTCGACGCCAAGCAAGCACCAAATACCGTTGCAAACTTTGTTGAGCTTGCGCAAAATAAATTCTATGATGGACTTAGTTTCCATCGTGTGATACCAGGATTTGTTATCCAAGGAGGAGATCCAGCAGGAAATGGTATGGGTGGTCCAGGATATGGTATCACAGGAGAATTTAGTGCAAACGGTATTGAAAATAATCTGCTCCACACACGTGGGGTCATCTCAATGGCACGTTCTGGACAAATGGATTCAGGGGGTTCACAATTTTTTATCATGGTTGCAGACAGTACATCACTTGATGGGCAATATGCCTCGTTTGGAAAAGTCATAGCAGGAATGGATGTTGTCGATGCAATTGTTTCGG
This sequence comes from Erysipelotrichaceae bacterium, assembly GCA_003864555.1. Lineage (GTDB taxonomy): Bacteria > Bacillota_I > Bacilli_A > Culicoidibacterales > Culicoidibacteraceae > BHER01. The sequence continues at coordinate 21,819 of BHER01000001.1, forward strand.
CAGATCGGGATGCAAATGATAAGCCAATGGAAGATCAGCGCATGAAAAGTGTTACTATTGATATGAATGGTGCAATATTACCAGAACTTGAGAAACTAAAAGAGTAATGAGCATATTGCTAAAACCTTGACGGAAGTTGAGGTTTTTTTTATTTAAAAAAAACATTACAAACACTTGACAAAAAAAGTACCTTGTAATACAATGTAGTCAAAGGCATACATTGTATTACAAGGTATGATGGAATGAGAAAGGGAGATTTGGATGGATACACAACTCAAAAAAGGGACGCTTGAATTTTGTGTTATTGCGTTATTATCACATCGTGATTGGTATGGCTATGAGCTTACGCAAGAGCTTAATAAATTGCTTATTGTCAAAGATGCGACAATTTATTTGATATTACAGCGTTTAGAAAAGGCAAACTTTGTCGAGGCCTATATCCAAGTTATGGATGATAGTGCCAAAATTCGTAAATACCATCACTTAACAGCAAAAGGAATTGAACGCCTCTCCTTATTACAAGAAGAATGGGCTAGGCTTGCAATTATCGTAGAGCAATGTATTGAAAAAGGAGAGATGAGCAAATGAGTAAAAAAATGTATTTAGACCGTTTATGGAGCTGTCTGTCACAGTATGAGGGCGATATTGCCGAGCAAATAGCAAATTATGAAATTATCATTGATGAATTACTAGGGGAAGGACTAAGTATGGAGCAAATTGTAGAGCGTCTGGGTACACCCGCTATGCTTGCATCAGAAATAGCTGATGAATTTAACTTTGAATATAAGAAAAATGAAGGAATGCCAAAAAATTTAAAAATAGTCCTACTGATCGGGGGAGTTTTTATCTGCCTTCCATTTATTGGGACAATAATTGGATTTCTGCTTGCTGGACTGGGCATTATTATTGCGTTTTTTATTGGGATGTTAGCACTTATTTTTGGAGCAATTGCCTCAACTATTTTTATTTGGACAGATGCGACAACAACAATGCTTTTTAAAACTATTGTGTCACTTACGGGTGGATCTGTGATTATTTTAATCTGCTCACTTTCCTACTTTATGGCAAGAGCGCTATCGAAAATCATACAGTACCTCCTATCGGTATGTCGAGAACTTATTAAAAAAATAAAAATATAAGGAGGAAAAAAGATGAAAAGAAGACAATTAGACAAAAGCATTGGAATTATGCTTGGAATTAGCTTATCTTTGACCATTATTGGAGGAATGCTCATTGCTTTTATGTTTGTGGGTGGGTTAGTATTTATCGAGGGTACTCCCCAAAAAAATATGGAGCAGATGGTCACAATTGCAGAAAATTATGAGAATATCGAGACAGTAGAATTAAATATCAGGACAGAAAATGTCCGGATTATACCAAGTGGAACAAATAACTTAACGATGAAGTATGAAGGTAGTAAAGAGTATAATCTGAAAGAAAAAAATGGAAATCTAGAAATATCAGAAGTAGAATATATGATGTTGCGTAGCCGTGGATGGAAACTTGGTTGGTTTGCACGAGATGAGGGGATGGAGACGATTGAAATCGGATTGCCATCACAGATAACGGCTCTTAAAATTAATGCAGGCGTTGGAACAGTATTACTAGAAAAAATTACAACAAATACATTAGATATTGATGCAGGCGTTGGAACAGTAATACTTAAGGATAGTCAAATTGATACAAGCTTAAACATTAAATCATCAATTGGGAATGTCGAACTTACACGCATTACAGGTGGACCCAAACTTAGTATTGAGGGTGGTGTTGGTGAAGTTTTAGTGGACGAAATAGGTCCAGTAGAAGCCAAAATCAGTTCAGGTGTTGGACGTATTAAAATTAATCATATGGTAACAGACTATATGGAAATTAATAGTGGGATAGGGACAATTGAAATCAATAATTCCAAAATATTAAAATTTAAAAGTGATGATGATTTTCGCCGTGTAGATATCGTAAATAGCGAAGTTTCCGAATATATTGGGAGGAGCATAACTAATGCAACAGATATTTCGAGAAGGGACAATTGAAATATTGCTCCAAATGGCAATATTATATTTCATCGGGTATGCAATTTTATTGAACTGGTATCCACAAGAACTTAAAAAAAAGCAGCTTGAGAAGTTATTAAGCCTAGCTACAAAAATGGAAGAGAAAATCGGGCTGAAAACAGTGATTGGGGGACGAGAATACCAGATGGGTAGTTTTGTTTTTGCCTGTATCTGTTATATCTTGCTAAAAATATTTTTTTAAAACTTATATAGATAAATGAGAAAGCTATCCGATTGAAGCGATCATCTGCCCTAACTCCCGAGTCGATACTATATAATATAAATGGAATGAAGGGTAGAAATATGCTTCATTTTATTTTGGCAAATATCGGGGTAGAGAATAACTCCCCCCAAAAATAAAGATAATAGTATCATGGAAAGGAAAATAGCAATGATACTCGAATAAATATGATATAATAGGACTGATAATATCATAAAAAAAAGAAAAGGGGTAGTGAAATGAAAATAATGCATACAGCCGATTGGCATTTAGGTAAAATTGTAAATGGTGCATCAATGCTCGATGAACAACGTTACATCTTGCGACAAATTATAGAGATTGCAAAAGATGAGGAAGTAGACGGGATTATCATCGCAGGGGATATTTACGACCGCTCTGTACCACCAACCGAAGCGGTAAATATGTTGAATGACACATTATATGAATTGAATGTTTTACGACAAATTCCCCTTTTCATAATAGCTGGAAACCATGATAGCGCAGATAGGCTCTCATTTGGTAGTGCATGGTATGAACAACATAAATTATTTTTAGCAGGGAAATTAACACCTACAATTATGCCAATTGATTGGAATGGTGCACAAATTTGGCTCATCCCTTATCATGATGCCTTGAGCGCAAGATCAGTACTACAGGATGATAGCATCAAAACTTTTGATGATGCAATGCGTGTAATCACTGGGAAAATTGCATTGGTACAAGATAAAACAAAACTGCAAATCTGTGTAGGGCATGCATTTGTTGCCGGGGGATTACCAACGGATTCAGAACGTCAATTAGCAATTGGTAATGCTGATCGTGTTGCAGTCGACCATTTTGAAATTTTTGATTATGTTGCACTAGGACATCTTCATAATCCCCATGCCCTTAAAAATGAGAAAATCATTTATAGTGGTTCACCTCTGAAGTATTCTTTTTCAGAAGCAAAAGATAAAAAAAGTGTACGGATTATCGAATTTAAAGATGATGCTACGATAAGTGTGAGTGAAAAGTTTTTGAAACCAGCACATGATTTGCAAATCATTGAAGGCTATTTAGAAGAATTGCTCATCCGCACTGATATTGTGAAGACTGATTACTTACAAATAAATTTATTAGATGAGGGTGCATTAATAGATCCGATTGGTAAATTACGCGCAGTCTATCCAAATATTTTACATTTAGAAAGAAAACGCCCTAAATTAGTAGGTGGAAACCATGAACGGTTTGAAGATGTTGTCAAAAAAGATGAAGTCCAACTTTTTGCACAATTTTTTAATTATACAATGGCAAAAGAATTGAATGAAAATCAAATGGATATCCTCAAAAATGTGGTAGATAAAGTAAAAAGGGGGGAAAAATAATGAGACCAATAGAATTAACAATCAGAGCTTTTGGACCGTATGCTGAATCAGAGACAATTGATTTTCGTGAATTAGGTGATGCAAAGATGTTCGTTATCTCAGGGAAAACAGGATCTGGTAAAACATCAATTTTTGATGCCTTAAGTTTTGCCCTTTTTGGGAAAGCAAACACAGAAGACCGTGATAGCTTATCACTACGTAGCCACTATGCAAGTGAGGATATTACAACGGAAGTTGGATTAACATTTACAATTAAAGGGAAGACATATATTGTGATCCGCCAACCGCAACAAGAAATTCCGAAAAAAAATGGTGAGGGAATGCGTATTGTAGGTGCAACAGCAAGTTTACATGCATACGATAATAACCAAGATGAACTACTTGCAAGCAATGTTCGGGATGTTGACCAAAAAATGAGTGAAATTCTCCAATTAACAGTTGACCAATTCCGCCAAATTTTAATGATACCTCAAGGAGCTTTTAGAGAGTTATTAATAGCACCAAGTAAAGATAAGCAAGTAATCCTCCAAAAACTTGCAAATACCGTCGTGTATAGCAAAATGGAAGAACTACTCAAAGAAGAACAAAAAGAACAAGAACTTGGGATGAAACTCTTATCTGGTGAGGTAGAACAGAGTTTGAATACAACTTTTTTACCAGAAGAAATCGAAGGTAAGAATGCACTTGAAGTCCATAGCTTATTTGAGGGACGCATCACGGATGCAAAAATTGCGCTTAAAAGTGCTTATGAATTTTCGAGTATTATTAAAATTAAAGTAGAAAATGCGACAAAAGATGTCGCACTCTCAGAAAGCCGTGCAATCGACTGGGATAAACTGGATAACTTAGGAAAAGAAATACAAGCATTAGCAGGACAAGAACCTGAAATCGAAGTTAAAAAACAAACGATTTTACGTGCAAAGCGTGCTGAGAATTTACGGACACAAGAAATTCTTTGTGGAGATGCGCAAGCTAGAAAACAAGAAGTTGAAGCAAATATCATCGAGATTCAAAAGCGAATTAGAAGCTTGCGTGAGGAACTTGAGGACGTAACACAAAACCGTAATAGATTTGCTGAAAATATACCAATGCAAGAAAAACGAGAGCAAGAAATATTTAAGCTATCAGAACTAGAGGTGAAAATAGAGCGACTTGCACGGAATGAAAAAGACTTAATTGCTTATGAGAATGAAATGAAATTAATTATGTCAGCATTAGATATTCTTCGCAATAATGTCAAAGAAATTGAAGCCCGTAAAACAAATTTCAGCGATGAAGAGAAGAAATTACAAACAACAAAAATTAGACAAAAAGAATTAGAAAATATAGTATTGCAACTTGAAAATGAATATGTGACGAACCAAAATATGCTAGAAAACCAAGAGCTTAAAGAAAAGAATACAGCACTGCTTTTAATAATGAGGGAAAAATTGAAGGAAGTAAGCACTAATTACGATACGGCACTTGCAACACTTAAAAGAATTGAGCACCAAATCAAAAATGAGCAAGCAGCAAGTTTAGCAACAGGATTAGAAGATGGAGTGCCATGTCCAGTATGTGGGGCCCACCATCATCCCCGCTTAGCAATTCAGTTAGGCGAGGGTGTGGATAACCTATTGCAGCAGGCAAAAGCTGATTTAGAAAATAAAAAGAATCTTAAACAAGAGGAAGAACTTGCAGTGGAAAAAGTTTTATGGATTCTAGAGCAAGCTCCAAATACCCCTCTAGTAAACGTGGCTCAATTATCTGGGCGCCTTCAAAAAATTCAAGCTGACATACAAACATATAAAGCTGAACTTGTAATGGCAACAAAAATGATTACTAAAGAAGATGGTCTATCAAAAAATATTGCATGGATTAATAAAGAAATTTTCGAATTGAATATAAAAATTCAGGAAGAGGATAGCAAACTACAAGCTATAAAAGCACCTGCACAACAGGTGCTAGCACTTGTTGAAATGCTCAAAAAAGAGATTCCAACAGAATTTACGAATAGCGCAGTATACTACCGAAAACTAAGAGCAAAACAAGCAGAAGCCGCAGTATTTGAAAAAGACTATCAAGCATTAGAAGGAAACTACTTTGACAAACGTGAAAATGTTGCAAATGCTGAAACAGAGTTCAATAGTATGCAAGTAAGCTTACAAAAAGTAAGGGAGCAACTTGAACATAATTTAAATGTCTTTGATAAAATGCTCTTACAATTTGAATTTGATTCACATGATGCTTATAAAAATGCAGCACGAAGTGCATCAGAAATTGAAATATTAGAACAAGCTTGCCAAGAATTTCAACAACAAAAATTTTACTGTATTCAAACAGAACAAGAGCTTCAACGCAAACTTGCAGGCCTTGATAAACCGGATGTGGGGACACTTAAAATTAAATTAGCAGCACTACAAAATGAGCAATTTGAAAATGAGAAAGCAGTCTTTACAATTACTGAAAACCAGGGGCGAATTGAAAGTAATTTTGCACAATACTTGAAACTATTTGCCAAGATAAAAGATGCTGAAAAACTATATGCTGATTTGGGTGAACTTGCACAAAGTGCCAATGGGAAAAATGAGCGGAATGTCGGATTTGAGCGCTATGTTTTAGCAGCCTTTTTAGATAGTATTCTTGAGCGTGCGAACACACGTCTTGCGCAGATGACAGAGGGTCGCTTTTATTTAGAACGAAAACAAGAGAAGGCAAAACATAATGCACAAAGTGGTTTAGACTTAAGCATTTACGATGAATACACAGGACGGATGCGTGATGTTACAACACTCTCAGGAGGAGAAAGTTTTAAAACATCGCTAGCACTAGCATTAGCACTAGCGGAAGTTGTCCAAGAAATGAGCGGTGGAATTTCACTCGAAACAATGTTTATCGATGAAGGTTTTGGAACATTGGATTCGGAATCGCTTGAAAGTGCGGTGGAGTGTTTACTCCAAACCCAACAAGGGGGAAGACTTGTTGGTGTGATCTCTCATGTACCAGAATTGAAAGAACGCATTGGTGCACATCTAGAAGTAATGGCAACAAACCGTGGGAGTAAAACAGTATTCAAATGCTAGACCCTTGGGAAGTATCCAAGCTACTTTAATAACTACAAGTAAAAAGAAAAGAGCAACTATTAGTTGCTCTTTTCTTAATTTCTCATCCTTTTTTTCTAGAGGAGATAAAATATATAACTCCTGTTATTGCGGCAAAAAAGAGGTAGCCTTGAATAAGTGGAGCAAAATTATATCCACTAAAACCAATAGTCCAATAGTCAATAAAATCTGTTGAAATATAGGGGAAGGGGAAGGTTGAACTAATAAATTTTAGGATATGGGGAAGATTACTTGCACTAACGCCCATCATCCCCGAAATTAACATAAATAGGAAGAATAATCCGAGGGTTACAGCATAGGTATAAGAAAATTTTTTAAAAATATTTGATACTGAATATGAAAAGACAAATAGGATAGATGCTAATAAATAGAGGCAGAAGACATAGATTAGAAAAACAGATAATTTTGGTATAAGCAAAGTCGTTGTAAGCATCATTGTAGCGATAAAAATAAGCAGTGAAAATGTCAGAATAATATAGTGGGCAAGAAGTTTAGCAAGAATTATATTTGCATGACTAAAGCCAAACAACTCTATCCGGTAAGCAATATTATTTTCAACATCTTGAGAATAGGATGAGGGGAAAGCCACAAGCATGACTGAGAATACTGCCGAAATAGATACGGAGATAATAATACTTGTGGCAACCTCCGCTTTTAAATTATCGGGAACATTAAAAGGGACTGTTTGGGTTAATAATAATCCCATGAGGACAGGAAAAGCAATTCCAAAAAAAGGTGTAAAGAAATTATTTATTGTGGTAAGAAATTCATATTTAAAGAGTGGGAAAAATGTTTTTTTACGCATGATTGCAGCCCTCCTGATCTTTGATATTGATAAACATTATTTCGAGGTCACAATTACTCCGATTGAAGTTAATATTATGCGTAATGAAGTAATCAGTGATTGCTCTTTCCTCAGCGCTATTTGAACACGAGAAAGCTTTGAGATGTGATGGCGAGGCAAGCATTCGAAATGTTGATGGCATGTGGGGTAGAGTATCCTTACTCAGAATTGTTATAACAGAGAAACCACAGTAACGGGTAAAAAGATCAGTTGTCTTACCAAAGGCGAGCACAACACCTTTATCTAAAATCAGAATTTTATTAGCTAATTGCTCAAGTTCTTCATAGTAGTGCGAAACAATAGCTATAGTCTTATCATTTTTCACATACCACTCAGTAAGCTTTTCCATGAGCTGTTGGCGGGTTTCAAAGTCGAGCCCTGATGTTACCTCATCAAAAAAAGTAATTTCAGAATTCTGCATCAAAACAAGAATGAGTGTCATCCGTTGTTTTTGGCCACCAGAGAGCTGTTTGAATTTTTTTCTTAAGCAAGCGTCAAAGTCAAAATAGGTAATAAGCTCTTGTAATGGTACATCATTAGCAATTTTGGTGCAGAGGACTGTTTCAATGATTACTTTCGTATCAACATAATTCGTATAATTATTTTCTTGAAGATGAAGGGCAATATCCTTTATTGGGATACTAGAGGTAATTGTTCCACTATAGGGTATTAGATTTAGTATGGATTTAAGTAAGGTTGTTTTCCCTGATCCATTGGAACCAATAATCCCGATGCGGTCCCCTTTTTCGAAAATTATTTCCTCAGAAATATTGAGGGCAAGTTGTGTGCCAAATGATACTTGGAGGTTTTGAATAGTTAGCATAGTACCAATTCCTTTCTATGGTTATGGGGATATGTATTTACTTCTTAGAAAAAGTCGTTATGACAGCATTTTCTAAAGGATCATTAGCAATTGTAATAGTAAATCCAATTTTTCTAGCATAATTTGCAGCGATATATAAGCCAAGTCCATGGCCCTCATTATTGGTATCCACACGAATAAAGGGCTCAAAAATTTTAGTAATTAGCTGATTTGGGATAGTAATACCCGAATTCTTGATGAGTATTTTGGAGTTAAGGAGCGTAATCGTAATCGTTGCACCCGAGGGACTATATTTGATTGCATTCCCTAAGATATTTTCAATAACTTTTGTATAGAGTAAGGGATTTGTTGTTATTATTGGGTGGTCTGATAGTATCACGATATCCATTTTTTTTGCTGAAATGATTGGGTGTAAAGACTTTAAAAGCTGTTCAAATAAAGTATCTATTTCGAGAGTGCTATGGTCTTCTAGTGCTAACATATTTTCATGGACACTCAAAACTTCATCAACAATATCCCGCATTTCGAATATTTTTTGTCGAACAATGGGGAGATAGTCTACAGTATTTTTATATTTCCCTAATTTTGTAATCATCCCATCAATGAGGAGCAGTGCCCCCGAAATGGGGGTTTTCAGCTGATGAGAAGATGCAATCAGGAACATTTCTTGTTGTTCATGTTGCATAGCAAGATCATTATTTTTTTCTTCTAATAATAATAGGGCCTCCCGAAGTTGTGTGTATAATTTGTCTAATTCGAATGCAAGGATCGCTGTTTCATCTTTCTGATTAAGATCAATAATTGGATTTTTGTAGATACCTTGGCGCATTTGGTTGGCTGAGAGGAGTAACTTTTGGAGTGGGGTAACAAGAATTTTAGAAAAGAAGAAAGCTCCGAGAATGCAAAGTAAAACACTGATACTTATTAGCATCGGCAAACTTTCTAAAATGATTGGGAAAAGCTCCGAGAGTTTTGGTGTTACTGCCGATGCGAAGATGATCGTAGTACTTGAGGGAGCTCTGGTAAAACCGATAAAACTTTTATAAATAGCATCATCCGTTTGGCTTGAAACTTCTAGAAGCATACTAGTTGATCCGACTTGCCTAAACTTCGTTTTTTCGGATGTGAAAATATCGATGCCGTCTAAAAGTTGTGTGCTTGTAAAAGTAAAGGGCTCATCCTCATCGGAGCTCAAAAGATAATCATTGAGAAGCTCAACGAATTCTTGTGTCTGTGGACTTTCGAAGAGGTTTTCATAGTCTTCAACAGGAGTATTTTCCAGGGTATCAAAAAAATCTTGGGCGCTACTTAGAATTGCAATATCATCCTCGTGTTTGAAGATAAGCTTAGCATCAAAATTAAAATAGCGGGATCCGAGTAGGACTGTATCACCCGTTTTGGGTATTTGGAGTGCAAGAGTTATAAGTGTCGTATCGGGGATAACTGTTCGGAGTACATCGTCAAAAACAATATTTGATTCAAACTTTTTTTGCATCGTTTCAATCGTTGTAATCTGTTGACGGTAGATAAAAGCGGTGTAGAGAGAGGGAAACAGGAAAAGATAATATAAGATGAAAAGACTACTAGTTATAAGTACAAGCAATCCGGTGTAATATCGGATTTTGTTTGAAATTGTCAACTTAATCATCTCCCTCTGCAAATTGGTAGCCAACCCCCATAATAGTCTTAATATATTTTTTCGGGATTTTTTTGCGAAGATTTTTAATATGGGCATCAATAATGCGGTCATTGGGATAATGGTCATCAGGGAAAAGGTGAGTTAGGAGCATATTTCGGGTGAAGACCCTTTGAGGGTTTGTTGCAAGTTTTTCTAAAAGTGAAAACTCAGTTAATGTAAGTTGCAGAGATTTATTTTGGTAGTATGCCTGGTAGGTTTGTTGCTCAATGACAAAATTTAAAGACCGATTTAGTGGAATTGGAGTGGTCGATCGCCGTAGGATTGCCTCCATTCTTTTTAAAAGTAATACTGGAGAAAAAGGTTTGATGATATAGTCATCTACAAAAAGGCTAAAAGCTTGGAGTTGGGTTGCCTCATCCCCAAGAGCAGAAAGCATAATTGTTGGAACTTTTTCGCCAAGAGCATTGATTTTTTCTAAGAGTGAAATACCTGAGATAGTTGGGACGATAATATCAAAAACAAGGAGATCAAAATGTTCCCTCTGAAATAAATCAAAAGCTATTTGGCCATCAGTTACCCAGTCAACGCTATAATTTGCTAGCTCCATATATTCAACTACGACTTCACCAATTGTTAAGTCATCTTCTAAATAAAGTATTTTTTTCTGCATAGTATTTACCTCCTTATTTCAAATCTTATACATAGTATCTCATATTTTTTTGAATTTCTTATGAATTTTTATAAAAAAGCGAAAAAAAAGCGAAAGACTAGATGAGCAGTAAAAGAAGATGAATATGCTGCTTGAAATAAAAATGAGGAGATGGCTATATGAGTCAAATTAAATTAGTACCCGATCAACTAAGAGAGCAGTCTAATACTTATGGGAGCTCTGCTACACAAATTCATGAAATATTAGAAAGGCTTGTGCGACTACAAGCTGAGATGGGAGGCAGCTGGGAGGGCGCTGCATGGAAGAAATTTGATGAACAATTTTATGATTTACGCCCCAAAGTCAATGAATTTGCAGAGCTATTACAAAATATTGATAAGCAACTCAAAGAGGTTGCACGTATTATTGAACAGACAGACCAAGAAATTGCAAGCAAGCTTGGGTTTAAATAAGCGAAGCAGGGAGGGGTGTAGATTGATTGCATACTATGCCTCATCTTTGCTTCTTATATATAGTAATAGAACAATAAAATTCAGGTAAAAGGAGGAAGTAGTCATGAAAAAATACAAAAGATATAGTAGGATGCTTTTATTAGGAGGCCTGGCAATCTTACTTATAGGTATTTTTACTTTTAAAGAAAATAATGAACAAAGTGCAATCGATATGATGAAAATAGCCTTGGTAAATGAGGACCACGGTACAAATAGAAATGAAATAATAGTAGAACTAGGAAAGCAATTTGTAAAAGAAGTAGAACAAAATAAGACATATGAGTGGTTAGTTACAACACGTGCAACTGGGGAGGGGAAAATTGAAACAGGAGAGGTGGAAGTCATGGTACTCATCCCAACAGATTTCTCCGAAAAGGCTCTTAGCATGAATGGTGAAAACCCACAAAGAGTAAAAGTTCAATACAAAATAAGCCCATTACTTAGAGGAAATCAGCAAAATCGTGCAATCCAAACTACAAGCAATATTGAAAAATTGATACATACAGGTTTGAGTAAAATGTATTTTTCGGGGGCACTCCAACAAATAGATAAAGCAAAAGACCAACTTATTGTACTAAACCAGGCAGAGCAGCAAACTGCTGAAACCTTGGGTAGTAAAACGCTAATGGGGATGGATGCGGCGGTAGGACAATTAAATGTACTCGCACAGTTTACAAATAATGAGCAACTACATATTGTGGGGATGGAATCAAGCTTAGCAGAGTTAGGTAAAGTATCACTGCTACAAAAAGATAGTAATTTTAGGAGAGCAGATGCTGCAGCATTTTTTCAAAAAAATGTGAATGACCGGAAAGGCGCTTTATCAGAATTTTCTGCTGATTTTTGGAAACAGGCACAATATATTAAAGACACAGACGAAGAAGGTGTTTTGGAAGAAATTGAAAATGCTCTTTTAGCATTACAAGAAGATATCGATGGTACACTCCAAAATTCTGGTAGTTTAGCAAGGCTTTTAGTATTGGAAGCAATTGCTGATAATTTAGGAAGATATCAACAGCTTATGAAGGACCAACTCGCATTTTGGCTGGATGCCAAGCAAGATGCCCAACCTTATATTGTTGATGTATTCAAGCGACTATCCAGCGAAGTGTTACTTCTTGGGGGGAATAGTGAGAACTTAGCAGAAATTGGTGAAATAGTAGAAAAAAAACTAAGTACACTCTGTTTAGAGCAACATATCATCTATGAAGGAGAAGGTAAAAGCCTCGATAGTGCATGTGGGAAAGCAGGATTTCAAAGGGATAATGATACCTTATTAGTTGTAGGTAAAACAGCCTATTTTGGGATTGAAGCAGGTGAAGACTCACAGGTAGTTTTAGAAATACAGGGGGCAAGTACAGCTTATTTTGATAAAGTTATATGTAGAGAAGAAGCCCACAAAAATCTGCATATTGTTGATAAACAACTCGGAGCTAATTTTAGTGCAGCATGTGATTTTGATTTTAATAGAGGAACACGCATAGTTGAGATACCAGTTAATAGCACTGCAAAGAAGCAAATTTTTGCCTTTGATTTTGAGATAGCATTTGCGGATAATATCGAAAAAGATAGCACTATTATCCAAAAAATACGGACAAAAATTGCTCAGATACCGAATGTTACCAATATTACTATAGCAGCAGCAGAAAAACTGCAGATTTTTGGTGGGGAACTAACACCCCAGGCGAAGCTGTTTTTAGAGGTAGTCTTCGAGGGGCAAGTGCATGTCTTTTTAGCTGAGGCAGATAAAGATGGTAACTGGAAAATAGAAATTCCGCGCATATTTGAAAATGCAGATGCAACTCTTTTTCAAGAAATAAAGCAAAAAGCGGAAGGACAAGTAGAAATAAGCAACCGTTCAAAGCAGATAGCACTAAAACTTACAGTCGGAGTATATGGAAATCCAACTGAGGGTGAAAAAGAGGAAATACATTATACACCATACTATGAACAATATATAAATAGTATTCCTTGGGAATATTTAGAAGGACGCACAGGTGGAGATAACTTCAAAGCACTGGATGAATTATTCACACTATATTATGGGATAGGGATAATTGATATAAATTTAGATGAGGCTATCATATCACCACAAACACTAAAAGCAAAAGCAACACCCAAAAGTATGCTCACACTGCTAAAAGCAGTAACACCAAACAGCATTGAATTTATGGGACAACTTACGGATTTTGGTGCAGAGCTTGAACAGAGCTTTCGGATACTAGAAGAGCAGACACATAATTTAGGAAAGGCACTCTACCCTCAATCTGATGGTGAAAATATCGGGATGCTCAGGCGAATTCAAAATGAGATTATTGCAACACACCATCATCGTGAAAAATTAGGAGATACTACGAAAAAGTTTCAAAATAGTAGTGCAAAATTCATAGAAATCCACAAAACACAACAGATATTAAATAAAGGGATGCAGAGCGTTATCGAGTATGGTAATTCGGAGGACTTAGCCTATATAGATGTTGAATATGAAAGTGATCAAATATATGAACAAGCAGAAATATTAGATGCAGAATTAGAAAGCCATTCCCAAATGCACCAAGATCTCATACTAAGTACAGAAGTGATTTTTGAAGAAGTGCAAAAATTGGTTGTAAGCAGTGAGCAGACATATGCACAACTCGATGATGTTGTAGCAACACTTGTTGAAAAAGAAGAAGAAAATAGGAAATACAGTGGCGAGTTTCAGAATACTTTTGTAAAAAGTCGCTTGAATGGAGTGGATAATAAGCAACTCTATGAATTTTTGGCAATGCCTCTGGAGAAAGATGAACTAAGAATAGCTTTGGACGAATTACAAGCAAGTTATAATTATTTCATTCTGATGCTCTGTTACTTTTTATCTTTTATATTTGCAGCACTAATCATCTATTTTGAACTGCGAAAAAAACAGCAGGCAGATGATCTAATCCCCTTACTATTTTCGAAAATAAAACCCCATTATATATTACTACTGCTCACATCAATTTTTGGTTTCATAGTAGCCTTAGTTGCTGGGATAATAATTGGAGTTTATTATACTGATCTCCCACAATTATTGTTTGTTATCATGGTGATGTTTAGTTTTTTTGGCCAACTCCAGTATTTTTTACTAAAAAAGATATATACATATGGGATATGGCTCATTTTAATTATCCAAATTTCGCCACTTATTCTTAATATACTTGCGAAAATGTCGCTTGCACCTACGAATTTTCTATCGAATATTGCTCAATATGCTCCATTAATAATTATTGAAAAAGCAATAAATCAAATCATCTTTGGGGCAAATCGAGGAAAGGATATTTATGTTATTTTAAGCTTTCCACTTATCTTGCTCATAAGTATCGTGCTCAATATTATAGAAATGGGCAAAAAAGAAAAAATGGAGGGTGTAATTGATGAAGTGGACAGTTAAAAGGAGTCTCATTTTATTACAGCTAGTTGGTTATTTCATAGTTATTTGTACGCAGATTACGGCATTTGAATCTGGGGAAATGAATTTAAGTTTAGTTGAGGGGGCAGGACGTCCTCTCGCAAGTTTAGTTGAATACCCATGGATACCCCAAAAGTTAAAACTACTAGTTGAGCCAACACAAAAGCAGTATGATGAGGGGATTACAGCGATTAGGATACGGAGTGGAGAAATGCAGAGAATGCTTTTTCTAATGCCAAGTGCAGAGATTAAAAAAGGTGTCATTCCAGACTTATTTTGGCGTAAGCAGATTACCCATAATATCCAAATGACAAAAGATGGTAGCATGCCTAGGAATAATCAACTATATACGATGTTATTATTAATTATAATTTTTGGATCATTTTGGATGTGTACAGTAAGTTTATACTTTGCGGTTGTCGATACGAAGCATAAAAAAAGGAGGTTAATTTGATGGTTGATATCACATTATGTTCGAGTGGCTTGGAAGTTGATATACGGGTATCAACGAAACTTACTACCCCTGAACTCATCGAAACTATTTGCATGACGCTAGCAATTGAAAAACCAATGGGTGAGGGGATTTATGTAGTAAATCGGCAGTATTTACTTAGAATGGATGGACATAATCCAAGTGGTTTATTGGATGGAGATAAAATAATGTTTATTGTATAGGAGTTGAAAAGATGTTGAAATCGCTAGTAGAAATCTACGAGTGCTGTGGAGAACAACTGGATTTTTTACAAGGAGAGAATGGAATTAAAATAAGCGTTAAAAAAGAAAAGGTAGCAGAAAATTTCAGGAATTTCATACAATTACTGGAGTATGGGGGCATAAACTATATACCTCTAAAAGTAGAACAACAGGAAGAGTGCTATCTTTTCAACTATGAAATTAAGCGGGAACTGCGGAATTTTGCAACTGCTAGGAGTCTATCAGAGGTGGATAAGTTACGCTTATGTCTTAATTTTCTGCACGCAGATTTCGCTAAACCCAATCGCCTGATACCTTTTATTTTTCCTGAGAATATCTTTTTTGATGATAATTTATGCCCATTACTCATGCATCGTGGGTTAAAAGGGGAAATGAGTCCTTATGCCTTGGATGGACAAAAGCATTTCCATGAAGTAAAGGCACTCATGCTTAGTATCTTTTTAAGTAATTACACATTTAAAGAGTTAAGTTGCGGGGCTATGCAATTACTTGGTGGAGGGAGTGTCTTTATTAAGGATGTGAATACCTGTAAAACGCATGAAAAGCTTGTGGAAACCATCACGCTAAAATATGAATATATGCGTTCGTATACTTTAGAGGAAACGCAAATTGTATCAAAAAAGAAGTATCTCTTTTTAAAAAGGACACATCTTATGATGGCAGTCTTAGTCGGGATGCTCCTTTGTATATGCAGCTATTTTATATTGATAAAAAGCCCGATGCAAAAGCGATTACTCTTGAGCCATGCTACATATTTAGAAGCAGACTATCATGAGACGATTACGATTTTAGCACAAGAAAAAGTTGAAAAATTACCACAGGCATCAAAATATGTATTAGCAATATCTGCCATTCAAGGTGAGAACCTCACGCGCCAACAGCGATCCGCAATCCTAAATAATATTAGTCTTAAAAGTGATCCGCAGTATTTACTATTTTGGATTTACAGTGGGAAAGGCCAAGTAGATGAAATGCTTGATAGTGCCTTACAATTACAAGATTTACAATTAGAGTTATTTGCACTTGAAAAAAAACGGATAGCAGTCTATGAAAATACTACACTGAGTGGAGGGGAAAAAGAGGAACAGCTCCAAAAATTATCAACGGATATCGAAGCACGAACAACAGCATTTGAACAGATACTAGTAGCGGGTGAGAATATAGGAGAAAAGATATAGGAGCGATTGTGAATGGCAAAAGTATATATTGAATATCAAGAAGTACTGATAATAAAAGAAATTGCGGGTGAGGGAGCAAAAAAAGCAATCTACTATGAGTTGACTCCAGCAGCAGCACGCCAATTAGATATCCCTTTTATTGAGAAAACACGCATCCTACCGGTAGCAGAAAATAAAGTTTGCCGTTATGATTTTACAATGTGCAAAATTATAACGCTAGGGGGGGATGCATATGACACCATTACCCTTAATCACACTAAAAAAACGGCGGTCATTTTTGTATTAGAAGGAGAAAACTTACAAGTAATTCCAATAAATTCAGTGAGGGTATACTGTAATGCTAAGCAAAAAACTAAAACTTTCCCAATGAGAATTGGCGATATTTTGTATTGTGGGGGAATGGAAATCAGCTTTTCTACAACCTACTTGCAAATTAGATCTTTCCTTGGAGCAATCAAAACAAGTTTAATTTTTTTAGGAGAAGAGCAGAATTGGCAGCACGAAAACCTACTGAAAATTAAACGTTCTCCCCGTATGATAAAAAATCAACCCCAAACCCCAGTTAAAATTAAGCGAATTCCTTCACTGCCCCAGAAGCCTAGTGATGATCTTTGGAAGTTACTAATTCCAACGGGGACGATGGTTATTATGACAGTACTTGTCCAGTTTATTCAACCCCGTGGACTGTATGCTATTATTGGATTAATGGGATCAATTATTTCAGCCCTGACAACAAGCATCAATTGGAAAAAATCTCAAAGAAAATATAAAAATAAAATCGCAGGGATGGAACACCGCTATAGCGAATATTTACAAAAACAAAGTAATCTGATATACAAGCAGTGTTGCATACAAGAAGCTGCAGTAAAATTTCATTTTCCAAATAGTTTAGAACTAGTCGAACTACTTATTCAAAAGAGTGCGCGGATATATGAGAAGAAGTGGGGGGGTACTGATTTTCTGGTTTGTCGCATTGGTATGCGATATCAGAATCCAAGCTTTGAAATTTCTTTTGAAGATGATGGACTAGAGGAAATCCCAGAAAAACTATCAGAGATGCATGAATACTTACGTGTAAGTGTAAAAGAACAAAGGCTATTACCACATACCATAAGTCTTGATCTTCAGACACTAGGATTTATTGGCTTAGATACAGTAGTGCAGCCATGTTTAGAATTACTGATATGTCAGCTCACTTTTTTTCATAGCTATCATGATGTTATTATTATACCAATTACGACAACAGAACAGCGGGATTGTATTTGGTGGATGAGGTGGTTTCCCCATATGAGGCTTACGGATATAAATATGCGGAGTTTTGTATATGATAGTACAACAAGAGATATCATTTTAGGAAATATCTACGATATACTAAAAAAAAGGCAGCAGAAAAAAAGGATAGAGCAGGAAAGATGCATGCAATATTTCCCACATTATGTGCTCATTGTGTTAGACGGAGACCTCATTGTAAAGCACCCAATTATGGAGTTTTCTCAGTGTGTGGAGCAAAATCTAGGGGTATGTTTCATTTTTGTCGAACAACAAATTGAAAATCTTGGTGAATATGTTAAAGATGTTATTGTGCTTGAAAAGGATGGAAGTGCAGTAGTTATGCTAAAAGATGGTCAACTATCAGAGGAGCAAGTAAAAATTGATTTATTTGAACAAAGTTTTAAAAAATCAGACTACGCACGTGCATTTGCACCATTGTCCCATGAAGTTAAAAAAGATGCTGTATTACCAACACAGATTTCATTTATGGAATTATATGGTGAAAAAAATGTAGAAGATTTAGAAGTCCTCAAGCGATGGGAAAAAAATGCCCCCTACAAAAGTCTTGCAGTTCCAATTGGTGTGAAAACAAATAATGATATTGTTTTATTAAATCTGCATGAGAAGGCACATGGACCACATGGATTAATTGCAGGAACAACTGGTTCGGGGAAATCGGAAGTGATTCAAACATATATTTTATCGCTTGCAGTTAATTTTGCACCAACTGAAGTAGGCTTCCTCTTAATTGACTATAAAGGTGGAGGCATGGCCAATCTTTTTAAAGACCTCCCACATAATTTAGGGGCGATTACAAATTTGGATAAAAGTGCAAGTATTCGAGCGCTTACATCAATTAAGGCAGAACTCAAAAAGAGGCAGGAACTTTTTACACAGCTGGAAGTAAACCATATCAGCCAATACCAGCAGTATTTTAGAGATGGAAAAGTTATTGAACCATTACCAAGCTTATTTATTATTGCTGATGAATTTGCAGAATTAAAGGCGGAGCAACCAGAGTTTATGAAAGAATTGGTATCCACAGCAAGAATTGGACGTTCTTTAGGAATTCACTTAATTTTAGCAACGCAGAAGCCAAGTGGTGTTGTAGATGATCAAATATGGTCTAATGCTAAATTTAAGATTGCCTTAAAAGTTGCAGATAGGAGTGATTCAAATGAAATACTTAAAACACCCGATGCAGCAGCAATTACCATTACAGGACGAGCATACTTGCAAGTTGGGAATAATGAGCTTTATGAACTCTTCCAATCAGCGTGGAGTGGTGCTACTTATCAGCAAAGCGACCAAAATCAGAAAGAGGAGCAATATCTCCTTTTTAAAATAAATTCCTTTGGCCAATATGAAGTATTAAATAAAGATTTAAGAATACCTGAAAAAATAAAGCCAATAGCTAAAAAACAAACAGAACTTGCAGCAATCATCCATGAGATTAGCTGTAGTGCAAGTAAAAGTGCGTGTATAGAAGTAAAAAAACCATGGTTACCTCCCCTCGGAAACCGTTTTTCAATAGCTCCTAGTCCTCGCTTTATTTTTTCAAAAAAAGCTGATAATTCTAAAGAGTATCAAGACCTTGAAGTCGAAATTGGGATACTTGATCAGCCAGAATGGCAGTCGCAAAAACCACTTCAAATTAATTTGACAACAGCAGGACATATGCTTATTATTAGTAGCCCAGGGTTTGGCAAGTCAACAACGTTACAAACAATTATTATGCAACTCACACGGCGTTTTACACCGGAGAGATTACATGTCTATTTACTTGATTTTGGCGTGAATGGGCTTTTACCATTAAAAGACTTACCTCACAGTGGAGCAATAATACGCTTAGAAGAAGAAGAAAAATTACGGAAGTTTCTAGGGAGAATTGCGGAAGAACTCGAGATGCGTAAACGCAAATTTTCTGAATATAGTATAACAAATTTAAAAGACTATACAGCACTTATCGGTGAAATATTTCCAAGTATTGTAATTATTGTAGATGATTATGATATGTCACGTGAATTGAAAAATAGTGAAGAATTCCAAAAAGTATTTTTGAAAATAAGCCGAGAAGGGCAAAATATGGGGATCCATTTAGTACTATCGATGGCAAATATACACATGCTGCGGGGGATGATGCAAGCAAATATCAAGTTAAAGCTTGTACAGTATCTCCACGAACGTCTCGAAGTGATAGGAATTATTGGTAGAGGAGGACAAGAGATTATGCCAATTGCAGGGCGTGGACTCATAAACCTAAGCCTGCCAACACTATGTCAAATCGGACTACCAGCAGCTGGTGTAAATAATTTAGAAGTGATGCAAAACCTACTAGAAGAAGTAAAAATAATGCACCAGAGTTTTACAAAAGGACTACCAAAAATAATTCCAATAATCCCCCAAAAGCTCATACAAGCATATTTCTACAACCAGCCAACAGTTGTATCTGTACTTGAGGGGCAGCAAGAGATACCACTCGGCTTAGATATCGAGATAGTTGAGAGCATTACAAGTGATTTTGCAAATGGTGCAGTAGTCATTGTGACAAATACACGTAGGCAAGTGCAAAAACAGTTAGCACTCCTGCAAAAAACAATGAAGTTGATGCCCTTGGTAGAAGTTAAAGAGCTTTGTGTTGGTCCAGTCGATCTAAATTTGAAAGATACTCAGATTTTTGAGCGGATAGATATTGTGCAACTTGAGGCAATATTTAACTTACGTAGAGTAGAAAATTTTATTGATTGGCATGCTCAATTAATAAAACTCATAGTACCAATTTTTCAAGCAGATTTGAGCCAAAAAGAGAGTAGAGTACTTCAGAAAATTATTGCACAAGGCCATGAGCTTGGGATGCATCTTATACTTATAGGGGAATATAATATAATAATGCAGCTATCAGCTGATATCCGTAATGAAATCAAGCAACTTAAAGGAGTAATTATCCAAATCAGACTATCAACACAAATGCTGTATCCTCTGGGGGGAACATATTATAATGAGGATGAGCTACAAGAGGATGAGGGATATTGGATAAGAGATGGTAAAAGTACGCGCATGAAATTTCCCTTTGAGGCATAAAAAAGTTGGAAGATAGGATGCTATAATCCCAAAAGCTATGTATGGGCAAGAGAAATCCTTGATGTGTGTATAATCTTGGAGCTAGCTTAAATTCCCGTAATATCGGTCTACTTTATAAGTGCTGTAAGTGCAATGATAAGCAAAGATTGCATTTTTTTCAGCTTTTTAAATTCAGGCAAACTTTCTTTCATAATTAAGGATTAATAGCGATAGCATCATAGGACTTTTTTTACTTGTTCTTTCAGGCATGAAGGAGTATAATAATAATAAATATTTTATACTGAATAGTAGAAAGGAACTGAAAACATGGATACAATGAATGGGAAAATCTTAAAAGAGGGATACACATTTGATGATGTATTACTCGTACCAAGTAAATCAGAGGTATTACCAAATGAGGTAACACTTAATACCCGTTTAACAAAAAATATTATGCTTAATATGCCAATTCTTTCAGCTGCAATGGATACGGTAACGGAAGCTGCAACAGCAATTGCATTAGCACGCCAAGGAGGAATTGGCATGATACATAAAAATATGTCAATTGAAGAACAGGCAAAACAGGTTGATATGGTTAAGCGTAATGAGAGTGGGATGATTAGCAACCCAATTACATTGACACTAGATTCAACAGTAGCAGAGGCTGAGCATATTTTAAAAACATATAAAATTTCGGGACTCCCTGTAATTGATAAGGAAAATAAACTTATTGGGATTATAACAAACCGCGATTTAAAATACCGTGATATTGATAGTACACCAATTAAAACTGTGATGACACATGAAAATCTGGTGACAAGCCATGTTGGAACAAGCCTCGAAAAAGCAAAAACAATTTTACTTGCGCACCGGATCGAGAAATTACCAATTGTTGATGAACAGAATGTGCTCAAAGGGTTGATTACAATTAAAGATATTGATAGTGCGAGGAATTATCCAAATGCATGTAGAGATATGCAAGGTAGATTACGTTGTGGTGCAGCAGTTGGAGTATCAGCAGATTTGATTCCACGCCTTGAAGCACTTGTCGCAGCAGGTGTTGATGTAGTAACAGTTGATTCAGCACATGGACATTCACAAGGAATTTTAAAAGCAGTCAAAACAATTAAAGATAAATTCCCTAATCTTGATGTGATTGCCGGAAATATTGTTACAGCTGAAGCTGCGGAAGATTTAATTAAAGCAGGAGCAGACTGTCTTAAAGTTGGAGTAGGACCAGGATCAATTTGTACAACACGTGTTGTTGCAGGTGTTGGGATGCCACAACTTACGGCCGTAAATGATGTTGCACAAGTTGCTAGTCGCTATGGTGTTGGTGTGATTGCGGATGGTGGCATCAAATTATCAGGTGATCTAGTTAAGGCTCTTGCAGCAGGAGCAGATGCGGTAATGCTTGGTAGTATGCTTGCAGGAGCGGATGAATCCCCAGGAGAAGAAGTTATCCTTGAAGGACGCCGTTATAAAGTGTATGTTGGAATGGGTTCACTTGCTGCAATGGCAAGAGGAAGCAAAGACCGCTATTTCCAAAGCTCAAACGAGGCCAAAAAATTAGTTCCTGAAGGAATTGAGGGACGTGTGCCTTGTAAAGGGAAATTAGAAGATATAGTCTACCAATTATTAGGGGGACTTCGGAGTGGAATGGGATATTGTGGGACGCGGACAATTGAGGATTTGAAAAGAGATGGTCGTTTCGTACGCATAACAAATGCAGGTCTAAAAGAATCACATCCACATGATGTCCATATTACAAAAGAAGCACCTAATTATCAAAAATAGAATTATGACTGTCTAACTTACTATAAAGGTAAGTTGACGGTCATTTTTTTAAATAATGCTAGGATAAAAGCAGAGAAAAAATTGTAAAATAGGAACCAAGTATACTACAAAATATTGGAATACTGATTGCATTACTTAAGCTTGTGCATATGCTATTTTTCTAAAAGTGTATATTTTCATTTATTGAAAAAAGAGTAAAAAGCTTTTTTTCTATGCTATAATAAATCCATATGAGAGGGATGTGTAATATATGAGTAAAAAAATTAAATTAATTGTTATGGACGTAGATGGAACTTTAGTAAATAATAAGAAAGCGATGACACCAAAAACAGTGGAGGCACTTATTCGTGCCCAAAAAGCAGGGATTCAATTGGTTTTAGCATCAGGAAGATCAACAACAGGTCTTGGAGGATATGCTAAGCAATTAGAGATGGAAAACTATGGTGGGATGTTGATATCTTATAATGGTAGCACGGTTGTTGATTTTAAAACAGGAGAAGTACTCTTCAATGAACCAATGAGTCCAGAAGAAGTACAGGCAGTTATAGCCCATGTGAAAAAATTTGATTTAACAATTATGATAGATAATGAGGCAACACTCTATGTTGAAAATCGGGATGGTTATATGGTTGATTATGAGAGTAGCAGCAATAACTATATACTAGCCCAAATTGATGATTTCACAAAAGATTTTCCATATGGATCAAATAAGGTGTTAACAAGTGGCGAACCTGAGTACCTGAAAACAATTTATGAAGATTTAAAATCTCCTTTTGAAAAGACACTTACATGTATGTTCACAGCACCCGTTTATATCGAGTATACAGCACAAGGAATTGATAAGGCTAAAGCACTTGATTTCTTATTAACGCACAAAGGGATGAGCCGGGAGGATATTATCGTATTTGGTGATGGGCATAATGATATATCCATGTTTGAATATGCACAAACAACTGTTGCAATGGGGAATGCGGTTGAAGAACTAAAAGCAATAGCAACAAGTGTAACAACTTCAAATGAAGAAGATGGAATTGCAGATGCACTAGAGATATATTTAAAATAGAACCTCAATGAGGAGGAGAAAAAGCGGGAATACCGCTTTTTTTAGTATGAAAAAAGGATAGCATCAGGGAACTTCAAGTGGAAAATAACTGTCTATGCATTATATTTCTAAGCGTGTATACTAAAAACATAGGAGGTAAAAAAATGAACCAGGCATTAACAAAACAGGAAAGCCAGCTCATTGCAATACTTGCAGAAAAAGAAGTCTATCTTACAAGTTCATATCTTGCAATGGTACTCGCAATGAGTTCGAAATCAGTCCGTAAAAACCTAAAAGCACTTGTCACTGTAGAACAAGAATATGGATTTGAGTTAAAGATGCAAAAAAGTAAAGGGTATAAATTACGAATTATTACACCCAAAGCATTTATCAAAACTGTCGAACGCGCAGCAAGTTATGATCTGAATAATGTTAAAATGCGTGCGTATTACATAATCAAACTTCTATTACTTAATAACTTTGCAAATATTGAAATCTCCCAACAAGAGTTAGCAGATAAAATTACAATCAGTCTTTCAACACTCAAAAAAGATTTGCAGGATGTCAAAATGAGACTGGAGCATTTTGGAGTTGAAGTTGCTACAAATAACTGTGGAATCTATCTCAAAGGAACAGAACAAGGCATCCGTGCAGTTATGTCCCGCTATTATGCACAAATGCAAACTTTTCCAGAAAACCCCTTTATTCTTGGTGTTTTTGAAGGCGATGAGTACCAATTTGTCAAGCGGGTATTAGCAAAGCAACTAAAAATAGAGTCGATCATTTTAAGCGATCTGGCACTCGATACTATCACAATTCACATCCTTGTGATGCTAACACGCCTAAAGAATAAAGATTTTATTGAATCAAGCGTACCGATGAGTAGAATACAGATTCCCCCAAATTATCTTGTCGCATTAAGGCGAATTTGTTGCCAGTATGAAGCGTTTTTTTCCCTTATAATCAATGAAATTGAGCGCAAGCAGCTCCTCGCAAACTTACTCTCATGCCAGCTTCAAGCCAAACATGAGCATTTTGGCCAAAATGAGGAATATCTAAAACACTTAATCGACCAGTTACTTTTAGGTATTTGGGAGAGTATGCATATTGATTTTCGCCATGATAGCAATCTGCGAAATGGATTATATCTCCATATTGAGATCCTTATCCACCGACTCACTTTTAATAAAAAAATTGAGAATCAGCTTCTCACAACAATCAAAAAAAATTATCCTTTTGCATTTCAGCTAAGTCTTGTCGGTGCAGTCCTCTTGGAAAAAGAGTTGGGAGATGCGTTAAGTGAGGCAGAGATTGGATATCTTGCAGTCCATTTTGGTGCAGCACTTGCAAGACAAGGTCAGGAGAAAAATAAAAAATGTTGTACGGCAATTATCGTTTGTGGGACAGGTGTTGCAACAGCACTCCTAGTAAAAGAACGTGTAGCCGAGCATTTTGGAAAAACAATTAAGATTATTGGGAGTTTTGCTCTCCATGAAATTGATGAAAACCTGATAGAAAATGTGGATGTTGTGTTAACAACAGTTCCGCTCCCATATGAGTGGGCGAATATTATTCTGATTAAAAATCTATTAAATATCGAAGAAACACAGACAATCGAAAAGTGCTTGCAAAAGCAGGAGAATATCCTTGTTGATATGCTTCAACTTTTACACCCAGCCCTTTTTTTACATGAGACAAGGTTGAGAACAAAAAATCAAATTATCAAGGAAATGACAGAAAATGCTAGAATCCATATGAATTTAGATTTACAGACAATTGCCTCAGTCTATGATCGCGAGCGTCTTGCAAGTAGTGAAATTGGAAATTTACTTGCCATTCCACATCCAATTTATAACTATTGTGAACAATCTTTTATAAGTATTATGGTGCTAGATAAAGCAGTGATGTGGGATGAATTCTATGTCCAAGTTGTCGTTATGATAGTTGTTAATAAAGAGGATATCAAAGCTTGGGAGGAAATATTTCTCTCACTCATTCGCTATTTAACACATCATGATGGGATTACTAAAATGTTAGAAACAAAAAATTATAATAATTTTGTGCAACGTTTTATCAGAAAGGAGTTTTAAAATGATGAATCTGCTTGCAGTTGAAAATGTAAAGTTTTCACAAGGAGAAACAAAAGAAGCAGTAATTTTGGAACTCGGAGCAACACTCATAAGCCAAAATAAAATAACAAGTGATTATCTTAGCGAAGTCATTCAAAGAGAAGATCAATACCCCACAGGACTTGATTTTGGGCATATCCAGATTGCAATTCCACATGCAACAACAAGTGATAGTGTTTTTGAAACAGCAATTGCAATTGCAAAACTAGTAAAGCCACTCAGTTTTTTTTCAATGGGAAATAGTAGTGAGAAACTAGAAGTTGAGTTAGTTTGTCTCCTTGCCGTCAAAAACCCGCAGAAGCATTTGGAAACAATCCAAAAAATCATATTTTTCTTTCAAAATAAAGAAAGTGTCCAAGATATAAAAAAAGCAGAAACAGTAGAAGAACTATATGCTATTTTCTCAAAATTACTACAGGCTGGAAGTTATAAATAAATGAAAAAGAAAGAAGGATATACGTATGAAAAAGAAAATTATTGTTGCATGTGGTGGTGCAGTTGCAACATCAACAGTTGCTGCAAATGCTATTAAAAATCTATGTGAATCTAATGGAATTTTATGTGAAATTAATCAAATTAGAATGTCAGAAATTGAAAGTATTTGCCAAGGATATGATTTGATTGTTACAACAGCACGCATGGATAAAAATTTTGGGGTACCTTATGTCAATGGCATCAGTTTTTTAACAGGAATTAATAAAGATAAAATTGAAAAAGAGATTCTTACAATCCTACAATAGAAAAAGAATGGAGGAATAATCATGGCGTTTATCTTAGGAATTATTCAGTACTTTGTCGATCTTGGAGCAGCAGTTATGCTCCCCCTCGTTATTATTTTGGTCGCACTATGCCTAGGTGAGAAACCTGGTAAAGCGATAAAATCAGGTATTTCAATAGGTGTGGGATTTATTGGTATTGGGCTGGTTATTGGCTTAATGCTCGATAATCTAGCACCTGCTGCAACTGCTATGTCAGAAAGATTTGGGATTGCTCTCAATGTTATTGATGTGGGGTGGCCGGGGGCCTCACCGATGACGTGGGCTAGTGAAATTGCTCTTGTTGCAATTCCAGTGGCAATTGCTGTTAATATTGCAATGCTAGCATTACGAATGACTAAAGTTGTCAATATTGATATTTGGAATATTTGGCATTATGCTTTCACGGGTGCATTTGTCTATCTTGCAACCGATAATTATATGTTTGGGATTATTGCAGTGGCAATTCACGCTGCCTTCTCATACAAACTTGGAGATTGGTTTGCACCAATTGTGCGTGATTATTTCGGATTAGATGGTATCGCAATCCCTCATGGAACATCCGCATATCTTGGTCCGATTGCAGTTGTTGTCAATGATGTTATTGAGAAAATTCCTGGACTCAATAAAATAAATTTTACGACAGAGCAAATTCAAAAAAGATTTGGTATGCTAGGTGACCCAGCAATTCTTGGGGCAATCATTGGAGCGGCAATCGCAATCCTTGCAGGTTATGATCTGCAAAAGATCCTCGCGCTTTCGATGCAAATGGCAGCAGTCATTATTTTAATGCCACAAGTTATCAAACATATTATGAATGGTTTGTTACCAGTTTCAGAAAAAGCAAGAGAAGTGATGTCAAAAAAATTCAAAGACTCAGATTATCTTATTGGCTTAGATCCAGCATTGTTGCTTGGTGATTCAACGGTTGTCACAGCATCACTGATTTTTATACCTTTGACGATAGTAATAGCAGTTTTAGTTCCTGGAAACCAGGTATTACCATTTGGAGATTTAGCAACGATTGGATTTTTTGTTGCAATGGCAGTTGGAATACATAAAGGAAATCTTTTCCGGACAATTATCTCAGGTTTTGTTATCATGTTTATGACAATTTGGATTTCAAATCAGACAATTGGTTTACATACAAAACTTGCGGAAAGTGTTGGGGAAATCAGTAGTAATGGTGCGCAAGTTGCATCACTTGATCAGGGTGGTGCCCCAATTACATATATCCTTACACAAATTGTAAATCCAACAAATGTGATTGGACTCGGAGCAATAGTTGTAATTTATGGCTTTTGTGTTATCTATACAATGAGATGGAGTAAAAAAAACAAATAAAAAAAGGAGGAAAATAAGTGAAAGCACTCGTATTAGTAGGAGCAGGAGAACTCGTGGTAAAAAAACTACCCAAGCCTTTAATAAAAGCGGATGAAGTTTTGATAAAGGTCTCTGCTTGTGGTGTCTGTGGATCAGATATTCCACGTGTAAAAGAGGCAGCGGTAAAAAAACTACCACTCGTACTAGGGCATGAGTTTGCTGGTACCATTGTGGAAGTAGGCGAAAATATTTCTCAAATGGAAATAGGAAAAAGGGTTGCACTAGCTCCTCTTTTACCATGCAACCACTGCAGGCAATGTATGGGAGGGTATCCAGCAATGTGCCCAAATTATAGCTTTATTGGCTCACGTGTCAATGGGGCAATGGCTGAATATATTGCACTCCCGCACCAAAACATTGTAGAAATTGGAGAAAAGACAACATTTGAACAAGCAGCATTTATTGAGCCATTAACTGTGGCAATCCACGCTGTGGAGCGAATTAATCTTCAAATTGGAAAAAAAGCACTCGTGTATGGCTGTGGAACAATTGGGCTGTTAATCATTCAGGTTCTAAAAGCAAAAGGAATAACAGATATTACAGCAGTGGATATTTCCAATAGTAAACTTGCTTTTGCAGAGCAAAGTGGTGCAACACGGATAATTAATAATAGCCAAGATGATATCGGACAACAACTAGGATCTGTAGAAATGGATTATATATTTGAGAGTACGGGAGCATCAGTAGTACAAGCAAGAGTTTTTGATTTTAGTGCCCCCCATGGAAGCGTTGTTTTTGTGGGGACGGTGCATCAACCAATCACCTATAGTCCGGCAGCATTTGAAACAATCTTACGCAAAGAACTTATAGTAACAGGGTCATGGATGTCCTATTCAGGACCATTTCCAGGATTGGAATGGTCAGGGGCAAGTGCACTATTAGCAGGTGGACAAATCAAAGTTGATAGCTATATTACACATCGGCCAACACTTGAAGACGGCCTTGAAACAATCGAAAAACTCTGGCTAGGCGATGAGGATATCTTGAAAATCATGTTTAAATTTTAGTGAAAAACGAAAGAGGTGAAAGCTTGTGTCAATCGTAAATACAAAAACAATGTTATTACATGCACAAAAAAATCAATACGCTGTCCCGGCATTTAATATTCATAATTTGGAAACAATTCAGGTAGTTGTCCAAACAGCTGCAGAGATGGGATCACCAGTCATTTTGGCAGGAACACCCGGAACATTTGAATATGCTGGGCGTGATTATGTTCAAGCAATAGTTGATGCAGCAACAAAGCGCTATAATATCCCAATAGCATTACACCTTGACCACCATGAAAAATTAACTGATATTTGGGAGTCAATTGATTTAGGAACACGTTCTGTCATGATTGATGCATCATTTGAACCATATGAAGAAAATATCGTAACGACGAAAAAAGTTGTAGCATATGCACATCGAAATGGCGTAACAGTGGAGGCTGAACTTGGCCGCCTTGGTGGGCGTGAAGATGATATGGTTGTGGATAGTGTGGATGCAAGATATACAGATCCTACGCAAGCAGCAGACTTTGTCCAAAAAACGGGCATCGATTCGTTAGCTATTGCTATTGGAACAGCACATGGTATGTACAAAAGTGAGCCTAAAATTGATTTTGAACGATTAAAAGCAATTCGCTTAGTCGTGGATATTCCACTTGTACTTCATGGAGCATCCGGTATTTCTTGGGAAGATGTCCGCAAAACGATTTCGCTTGGTATTTGTAAAGTTAATATTGCAACTGAATTAAAAATGCCATTTGCTGCAACCCTTAGACAAACACTTGCAGCAGATGCAGCAGTAGATGATCCCCGCAAATATATGGAGCCATCTAAAGCTGCAATGGCAAAAGTAGTCCGCGAAAAAATTGAAATGTGTATGAGTAATGGGCGGTATTAATTTTTAGAAACAAACATTCAATAGCCAACCCGAAAACACGATATGTATTAGGACCTGAGTAAAAATGCTCAGGTCCTTTTTGAAGGCGTTAGTGCTCAGGACAAATCGGATTTTCCAACTGAATATGGTAGAATAGTCTAGGGGAAATAGGAGGTATCGCTAGTAACTATTGGTAGTATAGACAAATATTAAAAATAGCCGATGCAGTTACTGCATCGGCTATTTTGTTGTTGCTTTATTTTCTTATTTGAAACAGACAAGCTCATTTACATCTTTACGGGGTGGTCCAGCCGGTGCAGGATTACTGCCAACACCAATTACAATAATTGCAGAAACTTTTTGGTCTGCAGGGAGATCAATAATTTTTGCGATTTTTTCATCATCAAAAATCCCCAAAACGACAGTCCCATAATTATAGCCATATGCTGCTAGACAAAAAGTTTGGCAACTGATACCGGCATCAAATGTTTGCCACTCACTATTTTTACTAGTAGAGAAACTGCCATCTTTTTCATAACCAGAAACACCAACGATTGTTGAAAGAATGACAAGATTTGATGCATGTGAAATCGTCTTCGTATTATAAGCAAAATCAAGCAAAGCATTTTGGGCAATATCTGCTAGTAATTCTTTATTTTGAATAAGTGTATAGCGGCTTGTCTGCGAATTTTTCCAAGAAGGTGCGTAGCGCGCTAAATCAATAATTTTATTGAAATCCTCTTTAGAAATGAGATCATCAGTAAAATGACGGACACTTCGGCGATCTTTAATAGCTGTGGTAAGTAACATTGAAATCCCTACTTTCTGTTGTGATTATATGGTATAATCCATACATATATTATACCATTTTCAAGTCAATAAATATTTTTTTATTTAAATATCATAAATATTTTTTTCTAAAAAGAGAGCATTTATTATGATATAATGGAGTAAGTAAAATCAACGAATTAAAAGGAGAAAAATGAAAAATATACAGATAATTTCAAGGAATAAATATAAGAATTTAAAAGAGTACCGTTTGATTGAGGAAGGGATATATCGTTGCCTGAGAGCAGGTGTTGATGTTGAAAGAGGCGACTATGTCATCGCACTATCATTTACTCTTGAAGTAGAAAGAGGCGAACTAGATAATAGGCAATATCCGATGCGTGATATACAAGATAAATTCTATGCAGTTATAAGTGAAGTAATCTCTGGGGAAGATCTTAGTAATATTATTGAATATGAGTTTTCAACAGGGGGGGAACTTGCAGATATTCAAGCCCTCAAAAGTATTGTTGGGAAAGAAGTCTATAATGAGGATTTTGAAGAAGAGGGCATCATCTATACAAAATTAGTTATTAAATAAAAAAGTAAAACCATGTAGCAGATGTATCCAAGTTTCATATTGTTGCTTGAAAACTATAGCTAGCAACAATTATAGATTTAGATAATTGTCAAATTATATCTTTCAATATATCCTAAAGTCCAAATTTTAATCAAAGCCAAGATATGTTTAAATATTACAGCAAAATTAAAAGGATTGATTTCTGTGTTGAACAGGAATCAATCCTTAACAAGCTTTATTGCTTCATTTTATTTAGTCCGAATAATATGGATTAGCTTTTTTTTCTATCCGGGGGATAGGGTGCTATATTAAGGCGCATCGCTTAAAATCCATTCTATATTGCCACTATATGGAATGCCGCTATAAATATTGCCGCTATCGACTCTGAGCAGGAGTCCCTCATCCGCAGTATAATTTAAGATTGTAGGGGTGATACTTTGAATGTTTGTATGGATGATCTGTTCATTATTACCTAGTTGTAATAGTGATCCTGATTTCGTTTTGAACATGAAGGCCTGGGGGATTGAGTTTTTACTTGAGTGTAATGGAGTTAGAACACTCAGAGACAGTTGCCAATTGGAAGTTGCATTTCTTGTGTCCAAAATTTCAACCATAAAACTACTATTTCTTGTAAAAATTGTATTATTAGTAATGGCCTTTGTTCCAAATTCTATGATGTCGGGTGTACTTTCAAATTTTAAAACAGGATTAATCAGTGGGGCACGTGATACCCGATAATTCAAGTAATTTTTCACACTGTAGATAGAAATGGGGCTATTATCAACTGATAATGTATGGATGACAAAATTACCCGCCATATCCGTTAAAATATTTTGTGTTTGTAAAGCACCCTGGTGGTGATATTGAAGCTCAACCATGGAACCTGGGGAACTAGTACCACTAATTATTTTTGCACCAGCATTGAACGCATCGATCGATGCGCTCAAATCGCCGATTGCTAGAACGCCAGGACTCGTTGCAGAAAAGGTGAAAGCCCCTGAGGGATTATGACTATCAGTTGCTTCATAATTTGAATTAAGTACAGAAGTGTCCCCAGCATTAGCAGCAATTATGCCATCAAAAGTAATATGAGGGGTGTAATTTGCCTTATGAAATTCAAATATTGGAAGTTGTGCTAATGAATTATGCTCCGCAAATACTGAAGTATTATCATGAAGTGTTGCCTGCTGTGCATCAATGGAATATTGAATAGGGTTGATACCAAAAACCAGATTCTGTGTTATCTCAGCCCCACCAAGAATGATGGAAAGAGGAGTATCTACAATGAATTTACGATTTGTACCGAGGAGCTGAATTAAATTCTTTTGCATCCCTGATTCGCTAAATACCTGGAGAGACCCCCCAGACTTAACTTCAAGATTACCATTTACTTTTAAATGGTTTGCCTCTGGATTTGTTAGTGTCTTGGATAAAATCTTAATTTGCGAATGATTATGAATATCTAAATCACTTAGAGTATTAAAAAGCTGTGTACCTTGAAATTGATTGACATCAATTAGAATCTTAGATTTATTGGTTATGCTTAAGTGTGTAGCATTAAAAGCATTACCAGCATTTTGTTGTTGCTTAATTGAAAGATAGGTATTATCAAGTGCCAGATGATTAACATTGATTACCGCCCCATTTGCAATATCCTCGATATGTCCATTAGTTATAATATTAAATTCTGAATCCTGAAAAAGTGGTGAGTCCAAATTGACCATATAGTTTGGGGTACGCCCATTTGTTTCAAAGGTGAAAATTGAAGATGCCAGTAAAAAACTTCCATGTTGGTAAAATCCTGAACGATTATTATTAGTAGAATCACCATTTATTTTTAAAGCAAGTAGGCTTTCTTCTAAGTAGAGGTCATTTTGAACTTGTATGAGATAATTAGAAATATCTTTCTCTTGTGTGAGATATAATTCACTCTCAATAAGTTGCAAATCTTTGATAGTCATAAGCTCAGCAGTAGTTTGTTGATTGCTATTTAAAATAATAGTTGACTCTGCAGCAAAAAGCCCAGAGGCGTTGCCACTACCATCAAATAATGGAGAAGAAGCATCGGTGCTTAAGCTCCGCGAAATATTCAAATTGGAGTTTTTAATGAATAAGAAGCTTGTATCACCATATAAGCCAATTGGTGATCTATCATGATTTCCTGTTTGGATGATATGAAAATCAGAATGCTGAGAAATAATTATTTCATAAGGGAATGAAGCAGGAGTAATGAGCATACCACTTGTCTCATAGATGGTATTTGAACTGATAATGTTAATAGATGCCCCCGCTTGTGTGAACTTGAAGGCACCATATAAACCATTTGTAGGGAAATGTGTGAGCTCATTTTCCCCACGTAGGATGACGTGATTTACCTCACCAATTTCTTGTGGTTCTGCATGGTGACCTGCCTCAATTGAGATGGTTGAGGCAACAATTTCTACTGTACCATATCGATTAAAAATCAGTTTGGGGCCATTATATATTATATTCGAATACCGGATTGTAATATTTTTGACAGCATCAGCAATATAGAGTGTTCCATGGTCATTCTCCCCGATAATTTTGATGTTTTTCATCTCGATCTTCGTTAATTTGGTGGGTTGTTGCACAATTTTAATTGTGTCGGTCATGCTAAGGGATTGCAAATCCGTAAGAGTATGGGCAATCTGTGTTTGTGGATTTATACCATCGATGATGAGATTATCTTTATTTGTATTTATAGTAATCCCACCAGCCATTTGTTGGATATCAGCACCCAAAAAAATAGTGTCAATACCATTATCGACTTCAAGGGCTGTTTTAAGTTGCGCATAGCTGTAAACAATTTCTTCATTACTATTCAAAAATGGGTTGATTTCCATTTGCAGAGGTTGTGGTTCAATTAGATTGAGAGAGCTGTTAGTTGTGTATCCAAGATTGGTAGAAAGAGGGTAAGGTTGCTTAGTAATTTTTGCATCCGCAGCATCTATTACGGGGTGTTCTATGGTCTGCTTAGAACTGATATCAGTAGATACATTATTACTATTTGCATGGAATGAAAAAGTTGGTAATAGTAATAAAATGGAGAAAAGAATACCGGAAGTTCGTTTTAAATTTAACATGATATCACCTTTCAATTTTATAGAATTAGTTATGCTTTTCTACTTTTTTTCTGTGTTTTAATAATAAAAGAAGAAATGGGGAGAGACTAGTCTGAAATGAGTATATTGTTTAATATCAAATATGCTAGTATATTCTGAAGCAATGATTGTGAACTATATTTAAATTATATACCTTAAAGGCTAAAATTACAATCTATATGACTCAAAAAAAAAAAAAATCACTATTTAAAATTGACCTATAGACTAAACATGCAAATAAAAAATACGTGATTCGCTTAAACTGGACCCGATAGAGACTGGACCTGCAAATAAAAAAGCGTCCATCTATATGGGATTATCTGAATCGGTTGATGACACGCTTCGGTCAAAAAAACTTGATACTTTAGAAGCCCGCAGGGATGTCAAAATACACTTATCCACTCAGACGCAAGGATGCCAATTATACCTCAATTTCCGCTACTAAGGGGATGAGGCCAGTGCAACCCTGGGACGATAGGTCTTATGCACAAAAAAGTGAGAAAATACTATTTTCTCACTTTTTGCTTTTTTTCTGACCGTGTCCTTGACATGGGGGATGGTTTATAGCTTCGCCCCTCATTTTACTTGCGAATACTTATTTATTTGTCATCTTTCATTAATTCAAAGGCAGTTAATTTTGCTGAAGTTAAGACGATTGGTACACCAGCTCCTGGATGGACACTACTTCCTGTGAAGTAGAGGTTCTCACAGCTATTTGATTTATTATGTGGGCGGAAGTAATTACTTTGGGCAAGTGTGGGTGCAAGACCAAATGTTGCACCGTGATGAGCATTAAAACGTGTTTTGAAGTCTTCAGGTGTCATGATTTTTTCAAAAATGATATGGTCTGCAATATCCAAAACGCCTGTTCTTTGTGAAACAATTTTAAGTATTTGGTCACGGTACTGGCTAATTAGTTCTTCTGTCCATTCAAATTTCCCAGTTTTTAGCTCTGGTACTGGGACGAGGACATAGAGTGCTTCTTGTCCTGCTGGTGCAAGGCTTGAATCCATTTTTGCAGGTGTGTAAAGATAGAGGGATGGGTCTTCTGGTAAATTACCTTCAAAAATATCTGCGATATTACCATCAAAATCTTTTGCAAAAACGATATTATGTAAATCAAGCATATCAAGTTTGCGGTCAATTCCTAAATACATCATGAAGCATGAGCATGAATACTGCATTTTTTCAATTTTTGCATCAGTATATTTTCCTTTACTTGGAATATCAGTGACTAAATTTTTCATAGCGTAGGGGAAATCAGCATTGCATACGACATAGTCTGCTAACTGCTGTTGCCCATTAACCATCACACCGTGTGCTTTTTTATTGGTAATCAGAATATGATCAACTGCTGTATTAAGGGTTATTTTCCCGCCAAGTTCTAAAAACAGGCGCTCCATTGCAGTTGCCATTCCATACATCCCACCTTTGATAAACCAAATACCATAGAGCATTTCAATCATTGGAATGATTGTGTAAATTGATGGTCCATTATAAGGCGAAATTCCAATATAGAGCGTTTGAAATGCAAGCATTTTCTGAATACGCTCATCTTTAACAAATTTTGCAATCGATGCATGGGCACTGTTAAATGTTTTAAGTTGTAGTGCTTTATAAAGCATTGCGGGTGTAAAAAAATCACGAGGACCACGGAATGGTCGTTCAATAAAGTTATTTTTGGCAATAAGATAACGTTTGTAAATATCTGCAAGATATGCCAAGAAACCGGCTGCATCATCTTCACTAATATCCTCGAGGTATTTTGTTAAGTCAACTAGGTCATTATTTATGCGAATAATTTCATCCTCACTGTACGCAAGGCTATACATGGGGTCAACTTTTGTCATTTCCAAATAGTCATCAGGATTTTTACCTGCCACTTTGAAAACTTCACGGTAGACATCGGGCATCATGACAATTGTTGGACCTAAATCAAATGTAAACCCACCGCCTTTAATTTGATTCATTTTGCCACCAACATTATTTTCTTTTTCAATAATTTCGACGTGGTAGCCTTGTGATTGCAAGCGGATTGCTGTAGATAATCCTGCAACCCCCGCACCAATAATTATAACTTTTTTCATCTTATTTCCTCAATTCCGTGCAAGCTCCATTTACTCTGCAACCGTCTTTTCTTGTCGTGTCTTTTTACAATACTCATAAGAATCGTGGAAGAGCATTTTAATAACTGCAGCCCCTGGAACTGCAAAAACAAGGCCGATAAATCCAAATGCCGTTCCCATAATTGTGATGGATGCAACAATCCAGAATACTGAGACGCCAACTGAGCCCCCAACAATTCGTGGGCCAATGATATTTGCATCTATTTGCTGAAGTACAAGCATGAAAAGTGCAACCCAGAATGCGCTAAGAATATTACCCGTACTGATAAGTGTTAATATAACCGCAGGTACTGCACCAATAATTGGACCGACCATTGGAATCATATTGAAAACGCCAACAACTACTCCCATTGCAAAGAAGTAGGGAACATTTAGAAAAGCAAATCCAATTGCTGCAATTGAGCCAATAATAAGGGAATCAAGTGCTTGTCCATATAAAAATGAAACGAACAGGCCATTACTTTTTTTGACATATTCAATCATAATATCTTGATTATTACGATGCATAAACATACTGAACAAGCGATCAATTGTTGTGAAAATTGAATTTCGTTCGACTAGCATATAAATACTAAGAACAATTGAGATAAGCCATGTCAAAAGCGTTGCAGTGACTCCTAGAACATTTGAAAAGACCGCATTGATATTTCCAAAACTAAGAAAACCTGAGAAGGCTTTTGTAATGCTGCTAGCAAGGTTTTCAGCTTGAATTTCTTCAAATAAACCATATTTTTGAATAACAAGTAACCACTCACGAAGTGTTGTTATCATACTTGAGTAATCAAGATTTGATAAATATG
>BHER01000002.1 GCA_003864555.1 Erysipelotrichaceae bacterium
GTTTACAAACATACTATATATGTTGTTTTTAATTATTTTTTTGTCAGTATTCTCGCAACTAGGGGATCTATTTTTCTCAAAAATAAAACGCTATTTTGATGTGAAAGATTATAGTAATATTTTACCAGGACATGGTGGAATTATGGATCGTATAGATGGTGTTGTTTTTGTTTCAATCCTTTTTCTTTGCCTGCATGTATTAGTAAATCTATAAAATAAAGAGTGAGGGAAAAAAATGAAAGAAATTGTGTTATTAGGTGCATCCGGATCAATAGGTATTCAAACACTGCAAGTTATCCGAACAAATAAAGAAGAATTCAAATTATCGGGGTTTGCTGTTCATACAAATATCACGATGGCTCTCAAAATTTTAAAAGAATTTCCAGTTGAAATTATCTGTGTTTACGATAAAGATGCTGCAAATAAATTACGGCTTGAGCTACAAAAAAATAATATGAAGACAGCTATTTTAGATGGAATGGATGGTATGCTTACACTTATTCGGGAAGTTGGAAATTTTGTTGTAAATGCACTTGTTGGAAGTATTGGAGTGTTGCCGACAATTGAGGCACTAACAGTTGGAAAAAATGTGGCACTTGCGAATAAAGAATCACTTGTCAGTGCTGGGGAAATAGTGATGGACATTGCTAAAAAATCAACAGCAAGGCTAATCCCGGTTGATAGTGAACATTCGGCAATATTTCAATGCTTGGAAGCCGATTACCAAAAAGAGCTCTCCAAAATTATTATTACAGCATCGGGTGGAAGCCTGCGCGAGTATACAACAGAGCAAATCAAAATAGTTGGTGTGGCTGAAGTACTAAAACATCCAAATTGGAATATGGGACAAAAAATAACAGTTGATTGTGCAACAATGATGAATAAAGGTTTTGAAGTTATTGAGGCAAAATGGTTATTTGATATTCCATATGAAAAAATTGATGTCGTCCTGCATCGCCAAAGTAGAGTACACTCAATGGCAGAGTATGTCGATGGCTCAGTACTTGCACATTTAGGTGTAACTGATATGAGAATTCCAATTCAGTATGCCCTAACATATCCGCAAAGAAAAGCTCTAGAGCCGAGTACAAAATTTGACTGGGCAACTGCGTTTTCTCTGGATTTTGAACCAATATCGTATGAACGATATCCGATTTTGAAATTGGCGCGCGAGGCAGGAGTTGCAGAAGGTACATATGCTGCTGCACTCAATGCAGCAAATGAAGTAGCTGTATCGGCATTTTTAGCTGAGCGGATTCATTTTAATGAAATTGCGCCCCTTTTGGAGCGTGTTTTAGATAACCATACATCATATAAGAACTATACATTAGAACAACTCCTAGCAGTGGATCGTCAAACACGAATACTGACTGAGAAACTGATGAGAGATTAAAAAAATAAAAAGCAGATTATTGCTATTACTTAAGGAGAAGAATATATGAATATTACTAGCATTTTTAGCGTACTTGTTTTCTTACTAATACTGACTATTATTGTCTATGTCCATGAATTAGGGCATTTTTTAACAGCAAAAAAATTCGGTGTTTATTGTAAAGAATTTGCAATAGGTATGGGAACAAAAATTTGGGGGAGGCAAAAAGGTGAAACACTCTACAGTGTGCGTGCACTTCCAATGGGTGGATTTGTTCAAATGGTTGGCGAAGATGGCGAGCTTTTTAAATTGAATAGAGATGATCAAGTTTGGCTAGAGTTTTCTAAAAATGATAAAATAGCGAAGATATTTTTTGTACAGCCACAAGGCGTAGAAATGGCAATTTTTGTGAAAATTGTAGCATTAGAAAAAGCAGTAGAGCCTATGAGTATGCAGTATGTATATAATGATGAGCTGCTCACTGCCCAATGTGAAAATATCGTCTATTGTTATGATGAGAAAGAGGATGAACAATGGATTGTTGCAAATAACCGCCAATTTACCAATATTAAGCCGAGTAAAAAAATCATTGTACTTGCAGCGGGTGCAACAATGAACTTTATTTTTGGCTTTATTTTCCTGTTCGCATCCACATGGATTGGTGGTGTAAATATTGCACCTATTATTGCAACAGATATGTCTGAAAATACAGCTACTTCTTTTGTAGTAGGGGATGAAATTTTAAGTGTAGATGGTAAAACTTTTCCAGATTTTTCAGCACTTCAAACTTATATAAAAGCCAACCCTAGTAAAGAAGTCATAATAAAAGTAGCACGCGATGCAAAAGAAGTCGAAATTACACGTACACTTATTGCATCAGAATCACAACAGGTAACAAAAAATGGTGTAGAAGTGAAAACAGTTGGTCTACTAGGTGTTACGTATGAGCGCAATCATACAAATATTATTGCTATTTTAAAAGAGAGTATCCACGCCTTTATTGGGATGTTTGAATATATCTTCTTTGTATTGCTTAGTCTTTTTACAGGGAAAATAAAACTTACAAATCTTACGGGATTTGTAGGAATTGCACAACAGACGAATATGGTTATTACAGCGCAAACAGCAGCAATCTCCCTAGGTGCAAAAATGGCAGAAATTGGCGCACGGCTATTAGGTTTTGCAGCCTTCTTAAGTATTAATATTGGTGCTATGAATCTGCTACCATTCCCCGCTTTAGATGGGGGTCGAATTGTTTTTGCACTATATGAAGTAATTTTTAGGAAAAAAGTGAGTGCTAAGCTTGAAACATATGTAAATATTGCAGGCTTCCTACTATTGATTTTTGTATTTATTGCTATTACGATACAGGATGTCATCCGCTTATTTAGACCATAAAAGAAAGAAGGGGAATCCAAAATGAAACAAGCAACATATTTTATTCCAACAGCAAAAGATGCTCCAAAGGATGCACAAATTGCCAGCCATCGGATTTTATTGCAAGGTGGCTATGTGAAGCAAACTGCAGCAGGTATTTATAGTTATTTACCCCTAGGTCAGAGAGTTATGCAGAAAATTGAGGCAATTGTACGTACGGAATTAAATGCAATTGATGCCCATGAAATTTTTATGCCCGTCTTACAACCAGTTGAGCTTTGGAATGAGAGTGGTAGATTTAGCGAATATGGTCCAGAATTGATGACGATGAAAGATCGCCATGATAGAACTTTCATACTCGGACCAACACATGAAGAGGTCATTACCGATATTGTGCGTGACCATATAAAAAGTTATAAAAAAATGCCGCTATCACTTTATCAAATACAAACAAAATTTCGCGATGAACTACGCCCAAGATTTGGCTTGATGCGTGGACGTGAGTTTACGATGATGGATGCTTATTCTTTTACTGCAAAAGATGAAGATACAAATAAAATATATGATAATATGGGGAGCGCATACGCCCATATTCTCGATCAGCTGAAGCTTGAATACCGGATGGTTTCTGCAATCTCTGGTCAAATAGGTGGATCAGAATCTGCTGAATTCATGGTATTATCTCAAATAGGAGAAGATACTGTCTTGTATAGTGATACTTCTGATTTTGCATCTAATTTAGAAGTTTATCCAGAGTTAAAAGCTGGTGATAAATCACCAGACGGACACGGTATCCTTAAAGAAGCAAAAGGGATTGAAGTTGGCCATATTTTTAAATTAGGAACCAAGTATTCTGTAGATATGAAAGCAAATTTTACAAATAATAAAGGTGAACTAGAGCCAATTATCATGGGATGCTATGGTCTTGGGATAAGCCGTTTAATTATGGCATTGCTTGAGCAAAACCAGGTGGAAGGTAAAGTAGTTTGGCCACTTGCAGTAGCCCCCTTTAAAGTGCATATATTACTTGCAAATATTAAGAATACGGAGCAAGTTGCTGCTGCAAATACAGTCTATGCGCACCTACAAGAAGCCGGAGTTGATGTTCTATTTGATAATAGAGATGAAAGACTGGGTGCTAAATTTGGCGATGCTGATTTAATTGGTTCTCCAATTCGAGTGGTAGTTGGAAAAGGTGTAGAAAATGGTGTGTTAGAATGTCTGAATTTTCTTACGGATAAGAAAGTAGAAATAGCGATAGAAAACGTTGTGCAAACAATAAAAGATTGGCTGTAAAATAAATGAATTGTAGTAATAGAATGATTACTACAATTTTTTATGTGCAAAAGATAGGAGTTTTAATACATGTCAAAAGAAAATAAAATGGATATTCTAATACAACAATTAAGTCTTGGGGAGGGGAATCTGTATGATTTCCTACATAATGCAATACTTACTAAAGTTGAAGTGAACAGGAAAACTAAAACATGGGTCTTCCATATAAAAAGTCCAAATTTCATCCTGCCTGAGGACTATGTAGCATTACGCCATGCGATTGTTGGACACTTTCCTTATGATGTAAAACTGATGCTCTCAAATAGCTTGGAGACTGAATTAACGCAACAAGAAGTAGCCGATTACTTCAAACTTTTTTTACATGAAGATTTTGCTGATTCAGATTTTTTACACCATGCACTGGAATTTACGACTCTTCATTTTGAACAAAATAAACTCTCTATTTTATGTGCCGATGGCTACCATTTATTAAAGTATACCGAGAAAAAAAATCAACTGGAGCAAGAATTTTTACAAATTGGTCTAAAACTTGTTATTTCGATTTCAATTGGTGAACAGGTAAAAGAAAAATTTGATATTGCCCGAGATGAAAAAAGCAAAAAAGATATTGCAACGGTAAATGCCGATATCACTGAGGTGGCAAGTAAAATGCCCCCGAAAGATGCAAAACCACAAAAGCCAACAATCTCAAGAAATGCGAGCAAAACGCTAACTGCTAATTTTGGTGCAAAGATGCTAGAGAAAATCCAATTCATTAAAGATATCCATAATGTTGGAGAAAGAGTGATGATTGAGGGGTTTATTTTCGATAAAGAAGTTCGTAAAACAAAAACAGGGAAATTTATAGCAACACTTAAAGTAACAGACTATACCGATTCAATCTATATTAGTAAATGGTTGCAATCTGAGGATGAACTCGATGATATAAAAAAAGGAATGTGGCTCTATATTCTTGGAAAACTTGAAATTGATCCATATAAGAAAAATGAACGTGTTGTGTCTTTAGCTAAATTCCAAGTTTTTGAAAAAGTTGTCAAGCGTGACCATGCAGAGAAAAAAAGAATA
The DNA here is from genome assembly GCA_003864555.1 of Erysipelotrichaceae bacterium. GTDB lineage: Bacteria > Bacillota_I > Bacilli_A > Culicoidibacterales > Culicoidibacteraceae > BHER01. The sequence continues at coordinate 5,111 of BHER01000002.1, forward strand.
GAATTACACGCCCATACAAAAATGAGCCAGCTCGATGGTGTTGTGAGTGCCGAAGCACTTGTCAATCGCGCAATCCAATATGAGCATGAGGCAATTGCAATTACAGACCATGCCGTTGTACATTCCTTTCCAAATGCCTATGCTGCATCGGATAAAAATAAAAAAACAAAAGTTCTTTTTGGATGTGAATTAAATATTGTTGATTATAAAGAAACAACAATTTTTTACCCTGAAATTGGTATGCTGATGCAAGATAAAATTGATGATTGTACGTATATTGTATTTGATATTGAGACAACTGGTCTTAGCCCAAATTTTAATAAGATGATTGAAATTGCAGCAGTCAAAGTTAAAAATGGGATGAATATGGATATTTATGAAACATTTATTAATCCACATGAGCTAGTTTCAAGTGTGATAACTGAGTTAACCAATATCCAACAGCGTGATGTTGATAGCGCACCAGATATTCGCAAGGTAATGCTCGAATTTTTAGCATGGTGTGGCCCACTTGAGGAAGTTATTTTTGTAGCCCATAATGCACATTTCGATATTCGCTTCTTAAAAGCAATTTATACACGTTTATTTGAAGAGGAATTACGATTAAATTATCTTGATAGTTTAACAATGGCCCGGCACTTATACCCACAAATCAAGCGCCATGGTTTAAAGGCAATGGCAAAAATGTTTACGGTATCTTTGGATCAACACCACCGTGCAATTGCCGATACCAAAGCGACAGTGGAAATTTTTTTGGGGATGCTTAATGAATATAAAGTGAGAAAGCTTGTAGTAGTAGGGCAATTTAATGAAGTTGTAGAACGCATACGCGAACATGAAATTGGGTATTCATACCATATGACCGTTTTAGTTAAAAATGAAATTGGGCTTAAAAATTTATTTAAATTGGTATCATATTCACATATTGATTATTTTGTTAAAGAAGCACGGCTTCCCTTAGAAGTCGTACAAGCACATCGTGAAGGACTTCTTTTTGGGAGTGCTTGTATGCGGAATGATGTTTTTACTGCCTTTTTGACACAAAGTACAGAACAAGTTCAGACTTTGATGGAAAAATATGATTTTATTGAAGTCCAGCCACCACATATATATGAACCGCTCATCTATAATGGAACATTTAAAGATGTCGAACAACTAGAACAAGCATTAGAAGCTTTTATAAAGCTGGCAATCGCAAGTGGGAAAATAGTTGTTGCAACTGGCGATGTGCATCAACTAGAAGAGCGTGATACAGTTATCCGCCAGATGTATGTAGATACGCAAGTTGGGGTACACCCACTTGCACGCAAAGAGATAAAAAAAATACCAGCTGCTTATTTGATGACAACAGAAGAGATGACATATGCATTCAAGTTTCTCAAAAATGAGCGATTAATTGAGGAAATAGTTGTGGAGAATACGCACCATATTGCAGATATGATCAATCCAATAAAAGTTATCAAAGATGAATTATTCACGCCATCCATGGATAATGTTGATAATAATGTGCGGGAGATGGTTATCAAAAGAGCAAAAGAAATATATGGCGAAAATTTACCAGAGTTAATTGAAGAACGTGTGACGAAGGAACTTAATAGTATTATCGGACATGGGTTTGCTGTTATTTACTATATTTGTCATAAAATTGTCAAAAAATCTTTAGATGATGGTTATATTGTAGGATCAAGGGGATCGGTTGGCTCATCTATTGTTGCAACTATGATGGAAATAACCGAAGTAAACCCATTACCACCACACTATGTTTGCCCTCATTGCCAATACAGTCAGTTTTTTGGATCTGAAGTTCGAAGTGGCTTTGATCTACCGGACAAAAAATGTCCTCATTGTGAGACAAATATGAATAAAGATGGACATGATATTCCCTTTGAAACTTTTTTAGGTTTTGAGGGAGACAAAGTTCCCGATATTGATTTAAATTTTTCCGGTGAATACCAACCAATAGCACATGATTATACAAAAGTTCTTTTTGGAGAAGAAAATGTGTACCGTGCAGGAACGATATCGACAATTGCAGAAAAAACAGCATATGGATATGTGCGTGGATATGCAAATGACCATCCGGAGATGGACTTATCTTTACTCGAAATTGATAGGCTAACAGGAGAAGTAGCGGGTGTTAAAAAAACAACTGGTCGCCATGCAGGAGGCGTTATTGTCGTACCAAAAGAGATGGAAATATACGATATTACACCAATTCAGTATCCAGCGGATGGGAAAACGGGGAAAGAATGGAAAACGACGCATTTTGATTTTCATGCTATTCACGATAATCTGTTAAAACTTGATTTACTTGGACATGATGATCCAACAATTATCCGCATGCTACAAGATTTGAGTGGGATAGAACCAACAAAAATACCGGTGGATGATCCACTCGTCTACTCACTTTTTTCATCAGTTGAAGCACTTAATTTACAAAAACCCATTTTTTCTAATACAGGTTCACTTGGACTTCCAGAATTTGGGACAGAATTTGTGCGGCAGATGCTAGAACAAACCAATCCATCAACATTTGCAGAATTAGTCCAAATATCGGGGTTATCACATGGTACGGATGTCTGGTTAAACAATGCACAACTCCTTGTAAGAAATGGGACATGTGAATTAAAAGATGTTATTGGGTGTCGGGATGATATCATGGTATACCTCATTTATAAAGGACTGCCTCCTAGTGATGCCTTTACAATTATGGAATTAGTCCGAAAAGGAAAATTTACAACAGGAAATGAAAGCTTTATCGAATTGATGCGCTCATATGAAGTACCAGAGTGGTATATTGATTCATGTACAAAAATCAAGTATATGTTCCCCAAAGCGCATGCGACGGCATATGTTATGATGGCTGTTCGAATTGCTTGGTTTAAAGTCCATCTGCCACTCTATTTTTATGCCTCACTTTTTAGTGTTAGAGGTGGAGGTAAAACATATGAAATTGATATTATTATGGGGGGATATGAAGTTGTTAAAGCCCGTATTGAAGAAATTGTTAAGATGGAGTCACCAACAAATAAGGAAATAGATACAAAAGGAATCTTAGATATTGTCTTAGAGATGCTTGCACGGGGGTTAAGTTTTGAAGTTGTTGATCTATATCGCTCCCATGAGATTCATTTTTTGGTAGACAATGAAAAACAAACACTCCTATTTCCTTTCCAAGCTGTGGATGGTTTAGGTGAGAATGTTGCAAAAATGGTAGTAGTTGAAGCAGCAAAAGGAATATTTTTGTCTAAAGAAGATTTACAAAAAAGAACAGGTGTATCGAAGACTGTTTTAGCAAAACTAGAGGTACTTCGTGTGTTAGAGGGGCTAGCTGACCAAAATCAGATGAGTTTATTCTAAAAATACTTGTTGTTTCAAAAACCATATGTTATAATATATTAGTTGAAATCAGCATGTTCCGCTGTAATTAATAAAATTACAAGAGTGTGTGAAGGGAAGGAGTGTGAGTCTATGCAAGAGTTATTAGCAAGAATCACAAAATCGCAATTGAGATCAGATCTACCAGCTTTTAGAGCAGGGGATACAGTAAAAGTACATGTTCGTATCATCGAAGGTACAAGAGAACGTGTTCAAATTTTTGAGGGTGTCGTTATTAAATTACACGGTTCAAGAATTAGTTCAACATTTACAGTAAGAAAAATATCTTCAAATGTCGGTGTCGAAAGAACGTTTCCACTTCATTCGCCAAAATTGGCGCAAATTGAAGTAATTAAACGTGGTAAAGTTCGTCGTGCGAAATTGTATTACTTACGTAATTTACGTGGTAAAGCAGCACGTATTCGCGAAATTCGATAATAAGTTAGGAAAGGAGAAATGGCTGGCAACAGGGTTTCTTCTTTTTGCTTTTTATTGATTTGCAATTTTTTTAAAATTTAATGAAATATATGATATATAAGAATGATTTTTTGGGAAAGAAGAGTGGCAGTATGAAAACACTTAAAAATATCGGTGCATTTTTAGCGGATATCGCAATATTATTAGGGGTCCTATTAATATTGACACAATTTGTTGTGACTATTGGTAGTGTATCAGGAGAGTCGATGGAGACAAGCCTAATAGAGGGGCAAAAATTAGTTGTTGATCGTCTGACATACCGCTTCTCAGAACCAAAGCGATTTGATATTGTCGTGGTGAAATTTCCAGATGCAAATGAAGTATGGATAAAAAGAGTTATAGGTTTGCCGGGGGAGAAAGTTGAACATCTTGGAGGCAAATTATTTATTAATGGTAAATTTGTCGAAGAGGATTTTCTCGGACCGGAAACTAAAACACAGATTTTCAGATCAAACACATTGTATCCGGGGACAAATGGTGTTATCCCAGAAGGAGAGTATATTGTAATGGGCGATAATCGTGATGTAAGTGATGATAGCCGCAATATCAAAAATGGGATATTAACTAAAAATGATATTTTAGGTAGTGTTAGGCTGAGTATTTATCCATTTGATCGCTTTGGTCTTCTATAAATTCAAGCAAAAAATATAAAGGTGGGTATGTAATGAAACAGATACAGTGGTTTCCAGGTCATATGACAAAGGCTCTAAAAGAGATTCGTCAAAATTTAAAGCTCGTCGATGTTGTATTGGAATTACGTGATGCACGGGCTCCTATTTCATCACATAATCCAAAACTCCAAGAAATCATTGGTGACAAAAAACATGTTGTGGTACTCACTAAAAAAGATTTATCTGATAATGAGTACACACAAAAATGGGTGCAAACACTTGTCAAAAATGGCTCACATGTTGTAGCATTTGATGTACATCAGGATAAAATCGATAAACTTGTACAAAAATGTGACGAAATATTGAGTGAAAAATTTGCCAAAGATTATGCAAAAGGGATGAAAAAACGTCCGATGAAAGCAATGATTATTGGTGTACCAAATGTTGGGAAATCGACATTGATAAACCGTATTTCTAATAAACGTGTAACAGTTGTTGGAAATAAACCAGGAGTTACAAAGATGCAACAGTGGATTAGGGTACATAAACAAATGGAGCTGCTTGATACACCAGGTGTACTTTGGCCAAAATTTGAAAACCCAGAATTTGGTATGAGATTGGCTGTTTTAGGGACAATTAAAGATACTATTGTGCCAATTGAACTCTTAGCAATATATGGGATTGATTTTTTGAATAAATACTACCCTGGCCGCGTCAGTAAAAGATTTAGTACTGCTGATTGTCCAATAGAATCAACGGATACTGCAATTGATATTCTTGAAAAAATTACCCGTAGTCGAGGGATGCTTGTTAAAAATAGTGAAATTGACTTGGAGCATGGAATCATGGTTTTCTTAAATGAATTCCGTGGTGGAAAACTTGGACGGCTGACACTAGATCGTAATTTTGAAGAACTAGAATAATTTGGGTGGGAATATTAAAATGGAGATGCTAAATTTTGAAAATGCAGCACTTGCAGCAGGGTATTATAAAATTGCCGGTTGTGATGAGGCTGGACGTGGTTGCTTAGCAGGACCAGTAGTTGCAGCAGCAGTTACAATTAATCCAAGCAAATTTTATTTATTGCAAGGCGTATTTGATTCCAAGCAACTAAGCGAGAAAAAAAGGTTAGTGCTATTTGAACAAATTCTGCTGCACGCTCATTGTGCTATTGGTATAATTGAAGCAGGCGAAATTGATGAAATAAATATATATGCTGCATCCAGAAAAGCTATGGAAATAGCACTTAGTAATTTAGATGTCGACTATGTATTAACTGATGCGATGCCAATAACAACACTTGCTATCCCCGTAATTCCAATAATAAAAGGGGATCAAAAAAGCATATTAATTGCAGCAGCAAGTATCATTGCCAAAAGTGTGCGCGATAGTATTATGAAAGAGTATGGATTAAAGTATCCAGATTATTTTTTTGAAAAGCACAAAGGCTATCCTACAAAAAAACATAAAGAAGCGTTAGAAAAAAATGGTGTTATTCGCGGATTATATCGTGAAACATATGCCCCAGTAAAAAAAATGCTGGAAAAGTAAAAAATGATAAAGAGGTGGAATAAGTGGCAATACATCGAACATTAGAAGATAATTTGAAGGCAGCATGCCTAGAATGTGGTGGCTTATATGATGGAGGCGAGCAAGGATGTGTCGATACATTCGTTGTGATGCTTGACCAGTTAGAAGCAATACCCAATAAAAAGTTATATGTTGATATTTTGAAAGCAGCATATGAAGTCCAGCACTTCAATATCCATGGTTTAGATGATCGTGAACTTACAATGCGCTTATTTAAAATGGCTCATTTTTTAAAAACAGGGAAAAGTCGGATTCAAAGTGGAGAAAAGAAATGTACAAGTTTTTTAGAAACATACTTTTTTTATCCAAGGCGAGCATTAACAACAATCCAATATGGGCAAATATATAATCAAATAGAAGATGGGAAAGCTGAGCAAATGTTATCGCAGTATTGCGAAGAAATACTTTTTGCTTATGATGAATATCGGCTTTTTTTAAATGAAGTATAACAGAAGAGAGGAAGTATAAATATGAGTAAAAAGCCATATTATATCACAACACCAATATATTATCCTAATGGAAAAGCTCATATCGGGACAGCTTATACAACAATTGCCTGTGATGTAGTTGCAAGGTACAAACGTGCTAAAGGATTTGATGTTTATTTTTTAACTGGTGTAGATGAACATGGTCAAAAAATTGAAAATAGTGCTGAAAAATTAGGGATTTCACCGCAAAATCATGTGGATAATATGGCTATAAAATTTCAAGAACTTTGGAAATTACTTGATATAACATATGACCAATTTATCCGGACAACTTCAGATTTTCACCATGCAGGTGTAAAAAAAATTTTCAACCAACTTTTGGCACAAGATGATATCTATTTAGGGGAATACGAAGGTTGGTATTCAATATCGGATGAAGAGTACTTTACAGAAACACAATTAACGGAAGTTTTCAAAGATGAGGATGGAAAAGTTATCGGTGGGATTGCGCCAAGTGGGCATGAAGTTGAACTGGTTAAAGAAGCCTGTTATTTTTTTAGAATGGGGAAATATGCGGACAGATTATTAGCGTATTATGAAGCAAATCCAAATTTCATTCAACCAGAATCACGAAAAAATGAGATGATCAATAATTTTATTAAACCGGGTCTGCAGGATTTGGCAGTGAGCCGTACGACATTTTCATGGGGAATTAGCGTTGAATCGAACCCCGAACATATTGTATATGTATGGATTGATGCGCTCTCAAATTATATAACAGCATTGGGCTATGGTAGTGAGGATTTGACATTATTTGACAAATTTTGGCCAGCGACTGTTCAGATGGTCGGCAAAGAGATTGTACGTTTTCATGCAATCTATTGGCCAATTATGCTAATGGCTCTCGAATTACCCATACCCGATCAAATATTTGGGCATGGCTGGTTGCTTATGAAAGATGGGAAGATGTCTAAATCAAAAGGTAACGTTATTTATCCCGAAACACTCGTAGAGCGTTATGGTTTAGATGCACTCCGATATTATTTGATGCGTGAGGTTCCTTTTGGGAGTGATGGTGTTTTTACACCTGAAAATTTTGTCGCACGCTTTAACTATGATCTTGTAAACGACTTAGGAAATTTACTGAGTAGAACAATTTCAATGGTCACAAAATATTGTGAAGGAGTAATTCCAGCATTCAAAAACAGTACAGAAATGGATGAAGAACTGGAAGTTTTTTCTAAAAAAATCATAGCAGAATATGATGAGTCAATGGAAAAAATGGAATTTTCTGTCGCACTTGAAAAAATATTTGAGTATGTTGGGCGAATGAATAAATATATTGATCAGAATGAACCGTGGGTTCTTGTAAAAGATGAAACAAAAAAAATGCAACTCGATGCGGTAATGGCACATCTAACGCATGCACTCCGCCAAATTTCGCTTTTGCTTACGCCTTTTTTAACAACAATTCCAAATACAATGCTCAAGCAATTAGGATTTGAAAATAAAGTATCTGATTGGGAAAATATTTTTGATGTGACACAATTAAATGGGGTTGCAGTAGTAAGTGGTGAGGTATTATTAAAGCGCGTGGATATGGCTGAAGAAGTTGCATTCATTGCCTCAGCAATGAATAATGGTATCCAAAAATCTGTAAAAAAAGTTGCCAAAGAAGATGAAATAACTTTAGATGTATTTGAAAAAAGTCATCTACGTGTAGGTGAAATTCTCACGGTAGAATTTCATCCAAATGCAGATAAGCTACTTGTTTTCACGCTTGATTTCGGCGAATTTGGAAGTGCTCAAATAGTTTCAGGTTTAGCAAAATCATATGAGGAACTAAGTGAGCTTATAGGTAAAAAAGTCATGGCCGTTCATAATCTTAAAACAGTGAATTTACGAAAAGTTGCCTCGCAAGGAATGCTTTTGACAACGGAAATAGCAGGTGTAGACAAACTCATTTTCATCGACGAGGGTGCTGAAAATGGCACACAAATTAAATAAAATTAAAAATGGATAGGAGGGATGCGGTTTAATGAAAAAATTTGCTTTTTTATTAGATTCAACATTAGCAACAACCAAATCGGAAGTAGAAAAAAAAGACGATTTCTTCTTTTTACCACTATATGTTGTAATCGATGGTGTCTTGTATAAAGATATGGAAGAAATTTCATTGGATACATTTTATGAAAAAATGCGTGAAGGCTATGATGTAACGACCTCACAAATTTCATCAGGAGAATTTTTACAAAAGTACGAAAAAATTAGAGAGCAAGGATATACAGATGTTTTTGTATTTACACTTGCATCAAAAATGAGTGGAACGATGCAATCAGCAATAGTTGCTGGCGGACTTGTTCAAGGTATTGATATCCATGTTGTCGAAACTGCAACAGTATCAGCAATTGGCACAATTGCTGTAGAACAAATTGCAAAATTTTCGCAAACAACACAAGACCCAGCAGAAATTAGGGCTTTTGCGGATGATGTGTTTTCACGAGTTGCAATATATGTCTATGTTGATAATCTTGAAACCCTAAAAAAGGGTGGACGTATAAGTGCAGCTAAGGCAATGATTGGAACGGTGCTTCAAATCAAACCAATTTTAATTATTCGAGATGGTGTCATTGATGTCATTGGAAAAGAGCGAACGCTTAAAAAAGCGATCAAAGGAGTATTGGATGCTGCACAAAAAGTAGAAATCGAATATGCCATAATTTTGCATTCAAGTCAACCTGAATTAGTTGAACTGATGCGGGCACAATGTGCATTGAAATATCCGCTGATGCCTCTAGAGGTTGCAGGACTAAGCCCAGTAATTGGTGCACATATTGGCCCAAATACGGTAGCATTTGCAGTTATCGAAAAACAAAGCTCATAAAATCTTTCATTTTGAGGAAAATGGAAGATTTTTCTTTTAATTTTCTTAAAAAATACTATAATCATAAAAAAAAAGGTTTAATCCAAATTTTTATATGATTTTTTAGAGGAATATAGTATAATAAAATATGATATTAAAATCATTTAGGAAGGGATGCAGAAGAGTATGGCATATATGACTGGATATCCTATTTTAGGGATAACATCCAATATCTTACAGTTATTAATTGTTGAAAATGATGATACGGAATTTCATGTTTTATCGTATTATGAGGAACCACATTCAGCTATTAAAGACGGTAATTTAGTTGATGCAAATGAGTTAATAGATAAAATTAAAAAGGTATATGAAAAAACTAATTTTTTTCTTAACACGACAATAAATGATGCCCTACTTGTATTCCCTGATGTTCAAGCAACAATCAAAGGAAATGATTTAGGGATTCTACTTAATACAGAGGGTACTGAAATTACGCTCACACACATCAGAGAGTTACTTAGAGAAACAGCAAAAAAAGCACAAGCAGTAAATCAGCAGCTGCTTAATATTTATCCAATTAGCTTTACAGTGAATGATGTATCCGATATTGAAAACCCCCAAGGGTTGATTGGAAATAGTATATCATTGAAATCAGTTTCAGTTTCAGTTCCAGAGGGACTATTTATGAATGTACTACATACAATAGAGCAGTCGGGAATAAATGTTTTAGATATTTTTCCAGCATTTTATTGCAATGTTACAGAAGTTGCAAGCGGGTTGAACTTAAAAACTGGTGGAAATGTTATAGATGTAGGATATGATTACACAGCTATTTCTATATATGAGAATGGTATTCCAAAAAAAATTAGAATACTACGCCAGGGCATGAAAGGTTTAGCAGATATTCTTGCAAAAAAATATCAAATAAGCCATGACAATGCCTATGATTTACTCAAAACATCCGTGTATTTGGATGAGAAAACGGCTGAGGAGCTTGTTGTGTATCGCTTAGAATTACCAACTGGGGTACTAGATATAACAGAGCAAGACTTAGCACAGACGCTTTCAGCATACTTAGAAGAATTGATTGTTGAAATCAGAGATGTCTTAGAACATTTCGGTAAGCAGAGCCAATTCCCAATAATTTTTATTGGTGAGTTGCTAAAAATACCTGGAGGAAAAGAAGTTATTTCTAGTTTTTTTGATAAAAAAGAAATATATTTTTATACATCAGATGTTGTAGGCCTGCGGGAATTCAATGTTACACAACTTATTGGGTGTGCTAAACTTTTACCAATACGAGAAAAATTACTAAAACAAAATTATGAAACTGCAAAAACAGAAGACATTAGACTTGAAGATAAAAATAGCAAGAAAAAAGTGCAACAGCAAGAAAAACAAAAAGATGAAAAAGAAAAGAAATTTTGGGATAAAATCACAACATATTTCTTTGATTAAAAATTCAAGTGTAAAGCAAGGGAGAGAATATAATGAATCAATTATCACTACATTCAATAGAAACGGATATTCCATTGGCAAGAATTAAAGTTATTGGCGTTGGAGGCGGAGGAAACAATGCCATCGAGCGAATGATTGAAGAAGGCCTAAAAGGTGTTGAATTTATTGCAGCTAATACAGATCGCCAAGTACTTGAGCGTTCAAAAGCACCAATACAATTAGAATTAGGTCTAGAGCTTACTCGTGGACTAGGAGCTGGGGGAGACCCAACAATTGGTAAACAGGCTGCTCTTGATAGCCGTGAAGAAATTAAAAGTTCTTTACAAAATACCGACATGCTGTTTGTAACAGCTGGTATGGGGGGCGGAACTGGAACTGGTGCTGCACCTATTATTGCAGCAATTGCTCGTGAAATGGGAATTCTTACAGTAGGAATTGTTACAAAACCTTTCTCTTTTGAGGGAATGAAAAGAGCAAAAAATGCTATTGAAGGTATCAAAGAGCTCAAAGATTCAGTAGATTCATTAATTATTATTCCAAATGACCGTCTTTTGGAGATTGTTGACCAAAATACAGCAATTTTACAAGCATTTAAATATGCTGATAAAGTTTTGTTACAAGGTGTACAAGGATTAACTGATATCATCGCTGTACCAGGTGTGATAAATCTTGATTTTGCTGATGTTAAATCAATCATGAAAAATCGTGGAGCTGCACTTATGGGTTATGGAATTGCAACAGGGGATAATCGTGTCATTGAAGCAACAAAAAATGCGATTTCAAGTCCACTACTTGAGATTTCAATGGATGGAGCAACGGATGCAATCATTAATATTACTGGTGGAATGGACTTCAGTTTAATAGAAGCACAAGAAGCTGCTAAAGTAGTTGGACAAGCATCAAGTAGCTCAGATGTGAATATCATCTTTGGTGTAACAATTAACCCTGAATTAGAAAATGAAGTTGTTGTAACAGTTATTGCAACCGGATTTGAAGAAAATGGGTATGACTTGGTTTCAACTGAACAAACAAACTCAGGTATTCCAAATAGTATTTTCATCAAAGATGAAAAGAAAGTAGAAGTTGAGGAAAAACCAGTAAGTATAGATACGGATAGCCTAGAACAGACAGAAGATATTGATATTCCAATATTTCTAAAAGATAGAGGATTTTAATAAAAAAACGGAGGAAAAGCAATGAGTATTAAAGACAAACTTTTTAAATTTTTAAATGAAGATGAGTATGAAGATGAAGATGAAGATGATTATATTGATGAATCTGAATTAGTGCATACAAGCAGAGTAAATAAAGGGAATGAAGATTCAGAAGAGGTTGCTAAAAGAACTTCAGGACTGGAAGAAGCATTAAGAGGCAAAAACGCTAAAGTATTAGTTATGGAACCAAAAGCTTATTCTGAATCACAAGAGATTGCAGAACATTTATTACAAAAAAGAGCAGTTATCGTTAACTTGCAACGGATTGCCCCAGAACAAGGGAAAAGAATAATTGATTTTTTAAGTGGAACAATTTATGCAATCGACGGAGAACTACAAAAAGTGTCAACGAATACATTTTTATGTACACCAAATACATTTGGTGTTGCAGGTAGAATTACTGAAGATGAAAATAAAAAAGTACAATAATGTCGGCAAAACAAATATATCAGCATTATGCAGAGCAGGAGCGTCCGTTTGTAAAAATGGTCGTTTCTTCACTGAAAGATGTAACACATAATCAAAAAGTTAAACGTTTTGATTTTTTAACAAAGCGTGAGCAAGATATTGTTATAAGTATTATTGGGACACAAACGAATCTTGCGGCAGGTGGTGGATTTACCGAAGCAGAGCGTATGCGGATGACACTTTCTCCCTTTGCTTTAAGTAAAGAAGAAAAAGATATTACAATTTTAGAAGTAAGTTGGAATCCGAAATTTGCAGCATTGCGTCATCCTGATATTTTAGGAGCTTTATTATCTTTGGGGATTGAACGTAAGCTTATTGGTGATATCCGCTGTACCAAAAAAACAGCACAGATTGCCGTATGCGATCGCATAGCAGATTTCATCGTAGGTGAACTTAAAGTTATCGCTCGTGCAAGTGTGTGCATTGAAAAGAGTAAGACAACAGAAATTGAACAAGTAGAAGAAGTAGAGCAATTTACGTTGCTTACTAAATCACTAAGACTTGATATTGTACTATCACAGTTATTACATGCAAGTCGTAGCCATATTCAAAATTTACTTTCAAAAGATATCGTGCAAATTAACTGGAAACTTGTGCATAGTGGTGCAATTCAGCTAAATGTTGCAGATATACTGTCGATTAGACGGGCTGGGCGTTTTGAACTCAAAGAAATAATGGCAACTAAAAATAATACAAAATATAAAATAAGTATTGAAAAAAAGATATAGGAATGGGGTGTTTGTATGAAACCGGACAAAGAGTTTACAAAACTAGCAATTGGAGGATATGATCCTGAAGAAGTGGATCCATATATTCAAAAATTGGAAAAGTTATTAAGCGTGGAGGCAAAAGTTCAACCAAGCAGACCAGAAATTCCTAAGGATTTTTTACAAGAGTTTCAGTCCATTCAAGGGGAATTAAAAGGTTATAAAGAAATTGAAATGACTTTACGTGATGCCTTGGAGGCAGCACATAAAGCAACACTTGATATTCAAGAGGTTGTTGACCAAGAAGCAAGGCATATTTTGTATGAGGCAAATAAGAATGCGGATGATATCATCCAACAAGCATTAGAACAATCAATATCAGCACTAAACTACATCAAAAAAATGAGGGTAGATGCGCGGGTATTTCAAAAACGTTTTAAAATCTTACTTGCTGCCCAAAATGAATTTTCAGATACTAATCTCTGGGATGAAGTTTTGGCACCAATCGAGCCATATGATGTCATAAAAATTAATACAATTGACGATATTTTAAATGATGTTGATGAAAACGAGTAAAATACCGATATTTTTACAGAGAACTAAAGTTGCTGAGATTTAGTGAAATATCCGTATTTGAAAATCAGTTTTGGAGTCTTGGGTGTGTAAATAACGCAGACCTCGCAGCGAAAGCTGTGTTAACAAAATGAAGTGCCAGAATAGTAATAATCTGGAATAAAGGTGGTACCGCGGGCATATGCTCGTCCTTTGTGTATTTAATACACAGAATGGGACTTTTTTTATAAGAATAAAGGAGAGAAATAATAATGGAGCTAAAACAGACACTATTGATGCCGAAAACTGCTTTCCCAATGCGCGGAAACTTACCAGTAAGAGAACTCGATATCCAAGCATTTTGGAAGGAAATCGATTTATATAAAAAGATGCTAATAAAACGTGAAGATGCACAAGCTTTTGTTTTACATGATGGTCCACCCTATGCAAATGGGAGCGTTCACATGGGGCATGCACTCAATAAGACAATTAAAGATTTTATTAACCGGTATAAATTGATGCAAGGATATCGTGTTGATTATATCCAAGGGTGGGATACACATGGACTACCAATAGAGCAAGCTGTTACAAATAGTGGGATAAATCGTAAAGAGAAAAGCTTAGCAGAATTTAGAACAATTTGTACGGAATATGCGCTTAAACAAGTAGAACAGCAGTCAACACAGTTTGAACGTATGGGGATATTTACCGATACGGATAAAAGATATTTAACGCTTGATCCTGAATATGAAGCGGAACAAATTCGCGTTTTTGGAAAAATGCTAGAAAAAGGGCTGATTTATAAGGGATTTAAGACAATTTATTGGTCTCCAACAAGTGAATCAGCATTAGCCGAAGCAGAAATTGAATACAAAGATAAAAAATCACCATCTATTTATGTAGCATTCCGTGTCGCAGATGGAAAGGGTATTTTAGATACTGATACCAATTTTATTATTTGGACAACAACACCTTGGACACTTCCAGGAAACTTAGCAATAGCATTAGCAGCAGATGTAGACTATGTTGTAGTTGAGACTGCGGGTAAAAAATATGTAGTAGCAGCTGACCTTTTAGAAGCATTAACTGTAAAATTTTCTTGGGAACAACCAGAAATTAAACAGACATTCAAAGGGAAACAATTAGAAGGTATTTTAACACAACATCCACTTTTCGACCGCTCATCCGTAGTTGTACTTGGAGACCATGTAACAACGGATGCAGGAACTGGGGTAGTACATACAGCACCAGGGCATGGGGAAGAAGATTTTGAGGTTGGGAAGAAATACAATCTTGGCGTAATTTGCCCAGTCGATGAAAAAGGTGTATTAACAGCAGAAGCATACCAATATGAAGGACTTTTTTATGAAAAAGCAAATAAAGTTATTGGCGAAGACTTAGAAAAACTTGGTGCATTGCTAAAACTTGAATTTATTGAGCATTCATATCCACATGACTGGAGAACTAAAAAGCCAATTATTTACCGTGCAACAGATCAGTGGTTTGCCTCAATTGAGAAAATCCGCGAACTTTTATTAAGCGAAGTATATGCAACAGTATGGTTAATTCCATGGGGTAGCACAAGACTTGGGAATATGATTGCATCCCGTGGAGACTGGTGTATTTCACGCCAACGTGCCTGGGGGGTTCCAATCCCAATTATTTATACTGAGGATTTATTGCCAATTACTGATGTTTCTGTTGTAAATCATATTGCTGATTTATTTGAAAAATTTGGTTCTAATATTTGGTTTGAAAAAGACGCAATTGATCTCTTACCTGCAAATTATAGTAATCTTGCAAGTCCAAATGGGATATTTACAAAAGAAACAGATATCATGGATGTCTGGTTTGATTCAGGTTCATCCCATGCATATATCACAAAAAAATATGGTTTCACTTATCCTGTTGATATGTATTTTGAGGGTAGCGACCAGTATCGTGGTTGGTTTAATTCATCACTTATTACCGGAATTGCAACAACTGGAAAAGCACCATATAAATCGGTATTATCCCATGGGTTTGTCCTTGATGGTAAAGGTCATAAAATGAGTAAATCTCTTGGAAATATCATTGATCCTTTGAAATTGACGAAAACATTTGGTGCAGATATTATTAGATTATGGGTTGCAAGTGTTGATTATCAGGCGGATGTACGGATCTCGGATGAAATTTTAAAACAAGTAGCCGAAAGTTACCGTAAAATCCGGAATACCTACCGCTTTTTACTTGGAAATTTAGCAGAATTCACAACTGAAAATATTATTCCATATGAAGATTTAACGGAAGTTGATCAATATATGATGGCTGCATTTCAAGTGTATGTCAATAATATTACAACAGCAATTGATAGCTATAAATTTTCTGAAATTTTTAAAGAAACGATGCAGTTTGTATCCAATGAATTGAGTGCCTTTTACTTAGATTATGCCAAAGATATCTTGTATATTGAAGCAAAAGATTCGAAAAGACGCCAACAAGTTCAAACAGTGATTTACCATATCCTAACAGGGATGGTAAAATTATTAGCACCAATTATCCCACATACAAGTGAAGAAGTGTGGCAAGAATTACGAACAATCCCAGTTGCACATAATTTTGAATTGAGTGTTTTTGAAGCACTTTTACCAGAAGCAACACCACTCAGTGCCCAACAAATAGTATTACTTGCTGAATGGGAAAAATTTATGGCAATTCGTGGTGATGTATTACTTGCACTTGAAGAAGCACGAACAGCACTTATTGTTGGAAAATCATTAGAAGCTAAAATAACAATTCAAGCAACAGCAGAGATGCAGGCAATATTAGCTCGTCTTGCAAGTGATTTACCACGACTTTTCATCGTATCTAAAGTTGTTATTGGTGATCATGTGGAGGCGAAATCATATGCTACAGCGACAATTTTTGCTGAAGAGTATGCACACCCTACATGCCCAAGATGTTGGAATCGGTTTGAGGCAACAGAATTAAATGGCGAAGGTATCTGTAATCGTTGTGCCATCGTTGTTGCAAAAGTACGTGCAGAAAATAAATAATATAGCATGTAATTCCATCAAAAAAAGAGGATAGTTACACATAATAGTGCAATTATCCTTTTCTTTTTTGATAAAAACGCTGAAATTGTTCTTCAAATTTCCCACTACGGTATTCTTTGGAGAAATCAAAAAAATGATATCCCTGCAATTTTTCAGGGAGATATTGATAAGAGTGCCAGGCCTTTTTATTACTGTAATCATAAAATTGTGTGCGGTCAATTGTGCGCAGTTTTAGAATTTCAGGGACTTCAAGCAGTCCACTTTTTTGAATGGTAGTCCGTGTAAGTGCAATGGCATCGGTTATTGTCCGTGATTTAGGTGAGAGTGCCAGTTCAACTGTAATATAGCCTAGAGGATATATTGCCTCAGGAAAACCAACCAACTCAGCTGCATGTGTTGCATCGAGGACGCGTGAGCAGATAGCAGGATTCCCAAGTGCTACATCTTCAAAAGCAATGATAATAAGGCGACGAGAAATTTCACTGATATCATTATTTTCTGCTAGCCGCAGCAACCAATAAATAGCAGCATCAGCATCAGAACCACGAATAGATTTTTGTAATGCTGATAGAAGATCATAATGATTTTTGGTGTTATCTACTGCAAGATGTGTTTTTTCATGGAGCAATTGGAGCTGGGTTGTTGTGATCTCGGGTGTTGTACTTGTAAAACACACTTCTTCTAAAGTATTGAGTGCAAAGCGAATATCGCCACCTGCAAGCGTTGCAATTGCACTTAGGGCATCGCCTGTAATCGTTTTATGTAAACTCTGCAGTAATGCATCTGTTGCAAGTGCCCGTTTTAGCGAGGATATGATGGCTTGGGTGGTGCAAGGCTCAAAGTAGTAAATACTAAGGCGACTGCGAATACTTGCAGGAAGCGAAGTATTTGGATGAACTGTGGTTAAACCAAATAGAATAATTGCCCCACTTTCAATAACGGGTAGCAATAATTCTTGCTTATCTTTGCTTAAACGGTGGATTTCATCCATCACAACAATAAGGGGACTTTGCTGTGATTGTGTAATGGCATTGATAATATCTTGTTTTGCACAAAAAACAGCATTTAAATCAATAACAGGCAGTGTTGCATTTTTGACAAGAATGCGGGCAAAAGTAGTTTTCCCACTACCGCTTGGTCCGTAGAAAATAGCGGAACGGTAGAAATTATGTTCAACCATTGCTTTTAAAAAAGGGTATTTTTCATAAAGTGCAGTAATTCCGAAAAAAAGCTCAAATGCATCAGGGCGAATTCGCTCAGCAAGTGGCTGTGTTGATGTCTTATCCATGAGGTAACTCCTTTATATTTACGATACTTCATATTATACACCACAAAAGCGGAAAATTAAAAAAAATCAGCTTTTTAGAGTGAAAATTATGGATATAATATCGCAAAATGGCTATCGTTTACCCTAAAAAATTAAAAACATGGTATAATGTTACAAGAAGTTTTTTTATAAAAAAATGTAGAGCTTGCGAAATAAAATATAGAGAAGATAAGGTGAAAGTTATGAAAAAAGTAGTAGTTGGTATGAGTGGTGGAGTAGATTCAAGTGTTGCAGCATATCTATTAAAAAAACAAGGATATGAGGTACATGGTATTTTTATGAAAAATTGGGATAGTGCACTCAATAATGATGTGAACGGGAATCCAACAGTAAATGCTCCCATATGCCAGGCAGAACTTGATTATGCGGATGTAAAAGCAGTAAGTGAGCATCTTGGTATTACCTATGAGATGATTGATTTTGTAGAAGAATACTGGCAATATGTATTCTCATATTTCTTAGAAGAATATAAAAAATATCGTACGCCAAATCCTGATATTATGTGTAATAAAGAAATTAAATTCAAAGCATTCTTAGACTATGCCAAAAAAAGTGGAGCAAGTTATGTGGCAACAGGGCATTATGCAAAAATTGAGCATTGCGATGGGAAAGCGATTTTAAAAAGAGCAGCAGATACCAATAAAGATCAAACATACTTTTTATCACAAGTTAGTACTGAGCAATTTACGGATATCCTCTTCCCCTTAGGGACATATACAAAACCAGAAATCCGCAAAATTGCGGAAGAGGTAGGACTAATTACAGCAAATAAAAAAGATAGCACGGGTATTTGTTTTATTGGTGAACGCAATTTTAAAGAATTCCTTTCAAATTATATTCCGGCACAACCGGGTGAAATAGCAGATTTTTCGGGGAATATTATTGGAACACATACAGGATTGATGTATTATACAATTGGTCAACGCGGCGGGCTTAATATTGGTGGAAAAGGTGGACCATGGTTTGTCTATGGTAAAAATATTGCCAAAAATCAATTGCTCGTAACAAATGAAGAAAATAGCCTATATCTCTATAGTGATAGCCTTATTGCTTTTGAAGTCAATTGGATAACACAACCAGTTTTAGAAGGTGATCATTTTACCTGCACTGCTAAATTTAGATACCGCCAACCCGATTCAAATGTAGCTGTAAAATGCCTTTTAGATGGGAGCGTAGAAGTTATATTTGAAAGTCCAATGCGTGCAATAACACCAGGGCAAGCAGTTGTATTTTACCAAGATGATATTTGTCTTGGGGGGGCAATTATTGAGCAAGTTTTCAAAGCAGGTCAAAAAATTGTCTACCTTTAATTCTAAAGTGGAAAAACATAATTTGAAAGGAGGAGAAAAAAATGGAACATCTTGAGATTGAAGCAGAATTTTTGCAACAAATTTTTTTCTCGGACGACTCAAATTACTATATTATTCGTGCCAAAGTCTTACAACAAGTTCTCAATTTTGAAATTGGCGAAACGATAACAATAACGGGTAACTTTCATGAACTACAGTTAAATCACCAGTATGCGTTTCAAGGCAATATAAGTGAGCATGCCAAATATGGTCAACAATTTCAGGCAATAAGCTTCTATGAAATCATGCCAAAGCAACGAGATAGCGTCTTACAATTTTTGAAAAACTTGAAAATTCCCGGAATTGGTCAAAAGACAATCGAAGGTCTTTATGAATTTCTAGGAGAAGATATGCTTGAAAAAATTGCTCATGGTGGGATAGCAGTTTTTGCAGGGTTTACCGGTACAAGGTGGAACCGCGAAAAAGCAACAAGTTTAAAACTTGCAATTGACGAACAGTCCGCAATGAAAAAATATTTTTTTGAATTAATCCAATATGGATTTCCAGCACATATTGTTGCACAATTACATGAGCATTATGGCGAGGATTTACCAGTTATTATTCAAACAAACTGCTATAAATTACTAGAAGATTTTGATGGAATTAGCATTCGCACACTAGATGATATTGTAAAAGAGCATTTTCCAAAACAGATAGAATATCGCATGAAGTATGCAATTGTCTATTATATGAAAAATATTATGTATCGGAGCGGAAATAGTGTTGGGACACTTGATATGCTTGAGCAGGAAATTCGTAAAGATCGGTTTTCAATATTCAATGAAGAAGCATTACTAGAAGGTGTTGCAGCCCTTATTGTCCAAAAAAAAATCTACCAAGTTGAAAATGGCTTAATGCTGGATTATTTTTATGTCTGTGAACAGCAAATTGCGATGCGTCTTAAAATGATTTTAGCAGAAGATGCACAACATAAAAAATATCTCCATCATATTGAGCTCTATATTAAGCAATGTGAAGAACGCTTTGGTATTGCATATGATGCTAGCCAAAAAGAGGCAATCAATGCAGCATTTTCAGTAGCTATTTTTCTATTAACTGGTGGACCAGGAACGGGGAAAACAACAATTATTCGTACAGTTCTTGAAATATATATGCTCTTAGAAAAATCAGGGAAAGTCACGGAGGAACAATTAGAAAAAAAAATTATGCTTCTTGCACCAACTGGGAGGGCAGCACAGCGTATGCAGGATGCAACGCTTTTTCCAGCGAAGACTATTCATAGTTTTTTAGGTTGGGATAAGCATAAAAATAGTTATCGATACAATGATAATAACCCTAAAAGTGATGTCGAATTTGTTATTTTAGATGAAGCATCGATGATTGATATGTGGCTTATGAATGCTTTGCTTAAAGCATTGCCAAATCTCAAACATTTAATTATTGTGGGTGACAAAAACCAATTGCCATCGGTTTCAAGTGGACAAGTATTTAGTGATTTACTATCTTCTCCAAGCATAGCTAACATCGCACTCAATAAAATTTTCAGACAGAAAAAAAACTCAACAATAATTGATGTTGCAAGTACAATAAATAGAGGTGAGTACAGTGATGTGCTCTTTCAGCAATCTTCTGATTATAGCTTTTTAGAAATCAGCCCACAACAGATATTAATTGCTCTGGAAAAAATATGCCAAAATGCCTTAAAAAAAGGCTATGATATGAATCAAATCCAAATTTTAGCGCCAATATACAAAGGGATTGTTGGTATAGATGCGATAAACCAGCATTTACAGCAGTTCTTTAATCCTAATACATATGAGCCGGATGCATGCTATTTTCAAAATGACACAGTTTTCTTTTTGCCGAATGATAAAATTATCCAGTTAAAAAATATGCCTGATTTTGATGTCTATAATGGTGATATTGGGAGAATCGACTCAATTGAGAAAATATCCGAAAAGCAATATGAAGTCGTAATCGATTTTGGTGGGAATTTTGTCATTTACTCAAATGAAGAGATGAAACTTATCCGCCATGCTTACTGCATTTCAGTACATAAATCACAAGGAAGCGAGTTTCCAATTGTGATTATGCCAATGTTTTTTCAATATTCAATTATGCTCTATCGCCAATTGCTTTATACAGGTGCATCCCGTGCGAAGCATTCACTTGTCATGATTGGTCAAAAACAGGCGTTGATAGAATCAATTCGCAATGATCGTGAAAATATGAGGCTAACGCATCTAAAAGCGCTATTTGATGATGTGGGGACAAATATTGAAGTTAAGAGCATTGAGGAGGCACTAAAACTAGGTATTCTTGGTGAAAATACAGAAGGGATGACGCCTTTTGATTTTCTATAAAAAAAATAATAGGAGTTTCCCACAAAAACATGGGAAAATTTGAAGGGAAATGTTATAATAAAACATACATTTAAACAAAAAAAAGGAGCGAAAGCAGCAGATGAAGTATAGAACGAGTACAGAAATTAGACAACTATTCTTAGATTTTTTTGTGACAAAGGGGCATGTAATAGAACCAAGCAGCCCTCTGGTCCCAATAAATGACCCATCACTGCTATGGATAAATAGTGGTGTTGCCGCTTTAAAAAAATATTTTGATGGAAGCGAAATACCAAATTCACTTCGAATCGTGAATGCACAAAAATCATTGCGTGCAAATGATATTGAGAATGTTGGGGTAACTGCACGCCATCACACACTTTTTGAAATGCTTGGGAACTTTTCAATTGGAGACTATTTCCGAAAAGATGCCATCCACTATGGTTGGGAATTTTTGACATCAGAAAACTGGGTTGGATTTCCAAAAGAAAAATTGTATGTGACAGTCTATCCTGGTGATGATGAAACATATAATATCTGGAAAAACGAGATTGGATTATCGGCAGATCACATCGTGATGTGTGAAGATAATTTTTGGGAAATTGGTGAGGGACCATGTGGACCGTGTACAGAGATTTTCTATGACCGTGGAGCAGTATTTAATAGTACAGCAACCGAAGATGAACTATATGTGGGGGGAGAAAATGACCGCTATATCGAGATATGGAATATCGTATTCTCACAGTATAATTCAAAGCAGGGTGTAGCACGCGCACAGTACCAAGAATTACCAACAAAGAATATTGATACAGGTATGGGACTTGAAAGAATGGTCTCAATTATACAAGGTGGGAACACAAATTTTGAAACAGATTTATTTTTACCAATCATTGGCCAAATTGAAGCACTCTCGGGCATTGAGTATGCAACAGCAACAGCTGAGCAAATTATTGCATTCAAATTAATTTCTGATCATATCCGAGCTGTCGTTTTTGCAATAGCGGATGGAGCTTTACCCTCAAATGAGGGGCGCGGTTATGTTATCCGTCGCTTACTTAGAAGAGCTTCACGATTTGCAAAAAAATTAGGTGTAAGTAAACCCTTCCTATTTAATTTAACTGATATCATTGTTGATGTTATGGGGGGCTACTATGGATATCTTTATAGTAAAGTTACAATGATCAAAAAAGTTATTTTTTCAGAAGAAGAAAAATTTCTCACAACACTGAATGAAGGTGAGAAAAAACTCATAGAGCTTTTAAACAAAACAACAGGAACAATACTTGCAGGAGAAGCAGCATTTACATTGTATGATACATATGGCTTCCCAATTGAACTGACAATTGAGTGTGCAGCAGAAGCGGGATACGAAGTCGATAAAATTCAGTTTTTTGAGCATATGCAATTACAAAAACAACGTGCACGTGCTGCACGAGTTGTTGGAGAATCGATGCAGATTCAAGGTGATGTGTTAGCAAATTTTAAAAATACGAGTATCTTTGTTGGGTATGAAAACTTTGAAGTGCTGACAAAAGTACTGCTAATTCTCAAAGACAGCATGGCTGTAATGGAATTACTACCGACAGAAAAAGCAGTGGTTATTTTAGAAAAAACGCCATTTTATGCTGAAAGTGGTGGACAGATTTATGATAGTGGCACACTTGTAAGTGATCGTAGTGTTATCCGCGTCCGATCTGTCAAAAAAGCACCAAATGGCCAATTTTTACATGAAGTAGAAGTAATTGAGGGACGTTTAGATTTTGAAACAGAGTATACAGCAATCATTGATATTAATCAGCGAAAAGCAATCCAAAAAAACCATACTGCAACACATTTACTCCAAAAAGCATTGAGAAGTATCGTTGGAAAACATGTAGAACAAGCAGGATCAAGTGTTGATTCTAAAAGACTGCGTTTCGATTTCAGCCATTTTGAAGCGGTAACGCCAAGCCAATTGCAAAAAATTGAGCAAAAAGTAAATGAGATGATTTGGGAATCTGCCCAAGTTATAACAGAGGTTCTCCCAATTTCTGAGGCCAAAAACCGTGGAGCAATGGCATTATTTGGAGAGAAATATGGCGAAGTTGTTCGTGTTGTTATGGCATTAGATAGTATTGAGCTATGTGGGGGAACACATGTGAGTAATACTGCTGAAATCGGGATTTTTAAGATTATTTCAGAAAGTGGTATTGGATCGGGTGTTCGGAGAATTGAGGCCTATACATCCAAAGCAGCATTTGGTTATTTGAAAGAATATGAGCAAATCGTCAATGATGTACAAATAGCCTTCAAGCGCAAAGCAAAAGAAGATATTCTCGAGTTTGCTAAAAGTACTTTGAAAAAAGTAAAAGAACTGGAAACAACAATCAAAGCAACAGAGAAAACAATGGTCTCACAAAAAATCGTAAAAGCTTTGGAACAGGAAACTGCAAAAAATAAAGCTGGAGATATAACAACAGTAGAAATGGAATTTGCCAACACTACTATCCAAGATTTGAAATCATATATCGATATTATTAAAGAGCGTGCCACAACATATACAGTCGTTTTAGTAGGCTATGAGGCACACAAAACAAATATCGTGATTGCAAGTTCAAAAGATTGTGTAGAGCAATACAATGCTAAGTTGCGCATTCAGAAACTGAATACAGCAATTGGAAGCCGTGGAGGCGGGAAACCTGAAATTGCACAGGCAAGTATTGATGAAATAATACCTGCAGCAGAGATTTTCACATTAGCTTTAAAATAAAGAGAGATGAGGAATTAAGATGAGTTTAGATAAAACAATCCAGTTTAATGTAAGTGAATTAAAAAGTGATGATACACGGGAAATTTTACATTCAGTTTACCATACACTTGAAAATAAAAACTATGATGCCATTGAACAAATTATGGGGTATCTCCTTTCAGGAGACCCAGCATATATTCCAAGACATAATGATGCACGTAATTTGATTAGAAGAATAAATCGAGATGAAATAATCAAAGAATTACTAAGAGTATATCTGCAAGGAGAATAGAGATGAAAAGAGCAGTTGCATTTGATGTGGGGACACATACAATAGGTGTTGCGCAAAGTGATGTCATGAAAATGCTTGCGCAACCAATCAAAACATTCCGCTACCAAGAAGCGGAATGGGCAGTAGCATTCAAGGCAATTTTTGAACAACTTGAGCTTAAAAGTATTGATGTATATGTTGTCGGATACCCTAAAATGATGAATAATAGTTTAGGGGAATCAGCAAAGCGTTCGGAGCGCTTTGCTCAAGAACTAGCAGACTATATTAAAT
This sequence comes from Erysipelotrichaceae bacterium, assembly GCA_003864555.1. Taxonomy (GTDB): domain Bacteria; phylum Bacillota_I; class Bacilli_A; order Culicoidibacterales; family Culicoidibacteraceae; genus BHER01. Next base: position 30,161 of record BHER01000002.1, read on the forward strand.
TAGTTTGGGTAGGAGCAGAGATTGAAATTATTCTGCAGGATGAACGATTAACAACAGTACAGGCAGAAAAGATATTAGTTTCACTGGATATGAGTCGTAAAAAACGCAAAGCAGTTATTGATACTGTTGCTGCCGTACTTATTCTAGAAGACTATTTACAATCACAAAAAAAATAAAATATGGAAAGAGGAAATAAAAATGGAAGATAAGACATTTACAGTAATTGATGAAAATGGGAATGAAACACTATGTGAGATAATATTCACATTTCACTCAGATGAATTTAAAAAAAATTATGTTATTTATACAATGCCAGGGAAAAATGATAGTGATGAGGTTGAAGTTTCTGCCGCTTGTTACGAAGAAAGCAGTGAAAATGAAGGTGCATTAAAACCAATAGAAACAGATGAAGAGTGGGAATTAGTAGAAAGCATTTTAGAAGAATATGAAGAAGAAGAAGACGAAGAAGAAAACGAAAACGAAGCATAAAATTGGAGGCTATCATGGAAACAGTTATCTCACGAGGGAAAAACCGCAGGAACCGTAAAAATAAAAAAAAGAAAAAGCTCATAATCCTATTTACAATACTCATCATACTTATTGCAGTCATTTCTGCAAGTGTAGTTGGAGGATACCAATATTATTTTGTAAATCCAGTGGAACAAACATATGAAAGCGAAGTTCAAATATTCGAATTGGAAACACGCGAAACTGTAAGGAATATTGCAAGTGAATTGGCGGAAGCAGGGATAATAAAAGCTGACTGGCCAATGATACTAGAAGCAAAAAAACGTAAAATAGAATATGTCTCTAAAGCAGGGAAATATTCATTTTCAAAAGCAATGACAATTAGCCGCATTTTGGATATTATTGAGAAGAGCGAAACAGCATACGATATCCAAATTCCAATTAGCGATGGAACAACGATTGATGGATTATTAGAGACTTTTTCAAGACATGAAGGTGAAAAAAATGCCTTGGATGCAGAAATTAATGATCTAGCATATATCGGGAAATTACGCGAACAATTTTCTTTTTTACCAGCAGAAATTGAAGGGGAAGGATTTCGCCATCGCTTAGAAGGATTTTTGGGGAATGATACGTATTTTCTAAAAGATGATGATACCATTCAAGTTCTAATTGAGAAAGCTTTATCAAAATTTGAAAGTGAGTATAATGATGCGAAACTTGGACAAAAATTGATATCGTCGAATAAAACATTATTTGAGGTCGTGACGATGGCATCTGTTGTCCGTGGAGAAGTCCTCTCAGGCGACATAGAAAACCAGAAGTTAGTCGCTGGTGTTTTCTATAACCGTGCTGAGGCAGATATGCCATTTGGAAGTGATGTAACAGTTGGGTATTCGCTTGGAATAAATGATGTAAATTATACACAAGAAGAACTTGATAATCCATCGCCATATAACACATATGTACATCCAGGGCTACCACTAGGGCCAATAAACAATCCCGGGTTTGATGTTATTGAAGCTGCACTTAATCCAACAGATAGTAAATATTACTATTTTTTAGCAGATATTTGTAATGATGGCCACGGAGAATTTGGTAAAATTTATTATGCAGAAGACTATAGACAGCATAATATTTACCGTGATGAATATCTTGGGTGTATTAGTTAAAGCATGGATTTCCATGCTTTTTGGTTTTTTATAATGAAGGAGTGTATGTATTTTGAAACAAGTTGAATTAGTATATATTGGGGATATTGTTAATACCCATGGATTGAATGGGGAATTGCGGATATTATCTGATAGTGATTTTAAAGAAGAGCGCTTCCGAAGTGGCGCAAAATTACAAATTTTAGATGACCAGGGAACTTTTGTTGAGCATGTTGAAATCCAAAAATATCGCGTGCATAAGAACTTTGATTTACTGACATTTAAAGGTAAAGACCATATTAGCCATGCAGAAAGATACAAAGGGATGCAATTAGCCGTACTTAAAAGTAGTGTAGGAGAATTAGCAGAAGATGATGGCTATTATTTTTCTGATATCAGACAATGTGATGTGTATGATATCGAAAATATACTTATAGGTCAAGTCGATAAAATCGTTGCGATGCCATCTTATGATCTTTGGTATATCAAAAGAGAAGGTAAAAAAGAGTTGCTTGTACCATATACAGAGCAATTTATCAAAAAAGTTGATATCCCTAATAAGCGTATTGATATTGATATTCTAGAAGGGCTGGATATTTAATGGCAAAGCTAAAAATTGATATATTGACTCTTTTTCCAGAAATGTTTGGGCAAGTTTTCTCACATTCTATTATTGGTAGAGCATGTGATGCACAAAAAGTTGAGATTGCTTATCATGATTTTAGAGCATTTTCTGAAAATAAGCATAAGAATGTTGATGATTATCCTTATGGTGGTGGTGCAGGTTTAGTTTTAACGGTACAACCAATTTTCTCAGCGCTTGCAAATTGCGTTGAGCAAAGCGATGTACTAGCTGAAAAGCGTGAAATTATTATGATGACACCACAAGGTGAGCAATTTAGCCATAAAATTGCGTTGGAGCTTGCACAAAAAGAGCATCTCGTTTTTGTCTGTGGTCATTATGAGGGGTTTGACGAAAGAATTAGGGAACATCTTGTAACCCGCGAACTATCACTAGGAGATTTCGTCCTAACGGGTGGGGAGATGGCATCAATGGCAATGATTGATGCAACAGTCCGCTTGATGCCGGATGTCATTCAAAAGCAATCCCATGAAGATGACTCATTTGCAACAGGACTCCTTGAATATCCGCAGTATACAAGACCACGTGTATTTAATGGGTGGGAGGTGCCTCAGATTTTATTGAGTGGGCATCATCTACAAATTGATACCTGGCGGAAAGAACAAAGTCTAATACGAACAAAAAAAAGAAGACCAGATTTACTGAAATAATGGAGGAATAGAGATGGATGATCCGATAATTTTAAAAAAAATATTAAAAAAGAACCCCTATCTCCTTATTGAAGAATTGATGCGTAAACAGGCAGTGCTACAATTGAGCCCAGCAGAATTCTTGGTTTTACAATTTTTGTGGATAGAATTAGCAGAACTTAATAGCCAACCATCTAATGAGCATCTCTCCCAAATAACAGGGATGGAAATAATAACAGTGAGACAAGCAATTTTTTCTTTAATTGAGAAAAAATACTTGGGGTTGAATACTGTGCAAATTGGTAGCAAAATAGCGGAAGTATATGACATGGATTTACTAATACAACAGCTTTATAAATTAAAACACGAAGGTTCAAAAGTTGGGAATCAATTGCAACATCTTGTTAAAATGATTGAACTAGAATTTGCAAGACAGCTATCACCAATTGAGATTCAGTGCATCCAGGGATGGGTGTATGATGAGAAAATTGAAGTTGTTGTGATTGAAGAAGCATTGAAAGAAACCATTCTTGCAGGAGTTCGTAATTTCAAGTATATGAGTGCAATTATCCATAATTGGCAAAAAACAGGCGAGAAAAAATATGGCATTCAAAACCAGAAACTTGAAATGGCGAAGAAATTTGTACCAACTAAGGAACAAAAAGATATTGCGGCGTACGATTGGACGAAGAATTTAGGTGAGGATGATGTCTAAAAAATCTGATATCATCATGGCAACATTAGCAGAACTTTATCCCGATGCTGCATGTGAACTTATCCATAAAAATGTTTTAGAATTAACAATTGCAGTTATGCTTTCAGCACAGACTACGGATAGACAAGTAAATATCGCAACAAAGGGTTTATTTGAGCACTATAAAACAATAACGGACTATGCTAATGCAAAGTTTGAAGATGTAGTAGAGGATATCAAGAGCATTGGACTAAATAAGGTGAAAGCTAAAAATGTGATTACAATGGCGCAATTGGTGCAAAAAAACTATGGTGGAGAAATCCCCGATTCGATTAAAAAACTCATAACCTTACCAGGTATTGGGCGTAAGACTGCAAATGTTGTCATAAGCGTTGGCTATGGGAAACCAGGATTTGCTGTTGATACCCATGTAGAACGGGTATGTAAACGACTAAGCCTAGTCAAAGAGTCGGACGATGTTGTGCGTATTGAAAAGAAAGTTAAACGCCTTTTCCCCCGCGAACAGTGGTCACTCCTACACCATCAGATGATTTTTTTTGGACGTTATTTTTGTAAAGCACGTAATCCAAATTGTGAGCAATGTACAGTACAAAAGCAATGTAGCTACTATAAAAATCAAAATAAAAAAAGCTAATACCACAGACAATAGTAATTTGTCGATAAAGGTATTAGCTTTTTTATTATGCAGGATCGCCAAGTTTTCTTTCAGTTCCCTGTATGAGCCGCTTAATATTTTCACGATGGCTCCAAAGAATGAGCACAACGATGAAACTATAGGGGAGGAGGTATTGTGGGCTTAAAAAATAAACACCAATTGTACTAAAACTTATTGCCAGGATTGTTGCAAGTGAAACAATTTTCTTAATTTTGATAATGAGAAAGAAAATGACTGCAGCACCTAAAGCAACAAGCGGGAATAGTGATAGCATCGTACCAAGTGTCGCTGCAGCACCTTTCCCACCTTTAAAGTGGAAGAAAAGGGGATAGCATTGCCCAATAACTGCAGCAAGGCAAATCCAAGCTTTTGCACTTGGAATAAAGAATCCCAAGGGGACAAATAGCATTGCTAAAAGCATGGGGACAATAGGCTTAGACACATCTAAGATAAAAACGGCAAGTGCTGTTTTTTTACCAAAGGTTCTTAATATATTGGTAGAACCTGCTCCATGGGAACCAAATCCCCGCACATCCTTTCCATGAATATACTTACTAATGATGATACCATTATTGATTGAGCCATAAATATAGGCTATAGCTAAGAAAAGAATAAATTCGAACATTGTTTGTCCTCCGGTCTCTCTGTTATTTTGATTAATATGTAATATTATAACAAAAAAATCAGAAACTTTCTATAAAATTACGAAAGTATATACAGGGATGTTTGAAAGATTCAGTTTCTTGAGAATATTGTTGAATATTGAAGTGAAAGGAAGAGGACTATGAAAGAACTTAGTCATAAATTAATAAGAGGGGACTATTACCAGTATTTTAATTATCCAATTAGAAAGCAAATTATCCAATTGTATAAAAATGATGAACATGCTATGCTTACATCAATTTTACTCGGACTCGTTGGAAGTGAGGAGGAGGGTGAGAAATTAGATTTAGCAGGGTCAACGGCAATCACAATTTTTGATGAGGCATATCCTGCATTATTACTTGAAAGTTATGACCCACCACTTGTACTCTACTGTCTTGGAAATATTGAACTATTAAAGAGAAAAAAGCAGCTGGCAATTGTCGGTAGCCGCAAACCACAAAGTGAGTCACTGAGTGCAACATATAAAATTATTACAAAACTTAAAAAAGAGAAAGAGGAGGATCTTGTGATTGTTAGTGGACTTGCTAATGGTGTGGATGGTTATAGCCATCAGTTGGCATTAGAATACAATATCCCAACAATTGCTGTCTTGGGATTTGGTTTTAATTTTATGTATCCACGTGAAAATGAACAATTATATGAACGAATTAAACGTGAGGGATTGGTCATAAGTGAGTATCCTCCACATACAAGTATCTCAAGATGGCAATTTATTGCACGTAATCGGATTATTTCAGGACTTTGCAAAGTAGTTATTATTGTTGAAGCAAAGGCTAAAAGTGGTTCTCTCATCACAGCAGAATTAGCACTATCTGAGAACCGAGAAGTATATATTGTTGCAGGTAATAGTTTCAATGATTCTTATTTAGGGTCACATAATTTATTGCAAGAAGGCGCCAAATTACTCCTAAACGTGGAAGAAGTATTGGAAGAGTATCATTATTAAACTATAAAAAAAGACCTATAGGACGGATGAAATATTCGACAATGGTGCATAAATATGGAATGAGGTGAAAAAAATGTGACTTTATAAAACTATTTGTCCTAACTTTGTGGAAACTTTGCTATAATATGACAAGAGACATTCTTTTAGGAGGAAAATGAATTGAAACATTTAGTAATAGTAGAGTCACCAGCAAAGTCGAAGACAATTGAGGGATATTTAGGAAAAGATTTCATCGTTACCTCGTCTGTTGGTCATATTCGAGATTTGGCAACAACGGGTCAACATGGTTTAGGTGTAGATGTTGAAAATGGATTTGAACCAACATATAAAACAATAACTGGGAAAGCAAAAGTTGTGCGTGAATTAAAGAAAGCTGCAAAAGAGGCAGACGTAATTTATCTTGCAACCGATCCCGATCGTGAGGGTGAGGCAATTAGCTGGCATCTAGCAGAAATATTGGGTCTAGACACTGCAAAAGTTGAGCGGGTTGTATTTAATGAAATTACGAAAAAAGCAGTGCAATCGGCTTTTGATCATCCAAGAAAAATTGATATTAATCTTGTGCATTCGCAAGAAGCACGGCGGATTTTAGATCGTATTATCGGATTTAGACTAAGTAAATTACTCCAATCTAAAATTAAAAGCAAGAGTGCAGGACGTGTGCAATCAGTTGCATTACGACTCATAGTTGAACGTGAGCGTGAAATTGAAGCATTTATTCCAGAAGAGTACTGGGAAATTTATGTGAACCATTTTATGGCTGAAAATCACGTCATTGCATTCAAACTAGCAAAATACAAAAATAAAAAAATTGAACTAAAATCAAGTGCTGATGTCGATAATGTGTTAACGGCAATTACAAATAAAGATTTTATTGTTGAGAGCATTACAAGTAAAAATACAGCAAGAGCACCAAAACAGCCATTCATCACAGCACGTCTGCAACAAGAAGCAGCAAGTAAACTTGGGTTTACTGCTAAAAAGACAATGTCAGTTGCCCAAAAATTATATGAAGGTATGAAAATAGGCTCTGAGACAGTTGGTCTAATAACATATATGAGAACAGACTCAGTAAGATTATCAGATGATTTTGTCGACAGTGCTTTTGACTATATTATTTCCAACTTCGGAAAAGAATATAAGGGCACAAGAATAAAATCTAAAAAAGCAGATACAACGCAAGATGCACATGAGGCAATTCGCCCAACAGCTGTTGAGCGAACACCAGAAAAAATGGCTAAATATCTTGAAAAAGATGAATTTCGGCTATACGAATTAATCTGGTCACGGACAATTGCATCCCTCATGTCTAAAGCAAAACTTGACAATACCAAAGTTATCCTCGAAAATAATTTATACACTTTCCAAGCAAATGGACAGATTTTGAAATTTGAAGGGTATTTAAAAGTATATAAAAAATTTGAAAAAGTATCAGATGAAGAATTGCCACTTTATGTTGAAGGAGTGAGTATTGCACCAATAGAAATTGCCAATTCGCAGCACTTCACACAACCGCCCGCAAGATATGGTGAGGCATCTCTTGTCAAAGTTTTAGAAGAGCAAGGAATAGGAAGACCCTCAACATATGCAACAATTATTGATACTATCCAAAAACGTGGATATGTTAATTTGGACCAAAAGCGATTTTTTCCATCTGAGCAAGGAATTTTAACAAGTGATAATTTAACAAAACATTTTGAGCAGATTATTAATGTTGATTACACAGCAAAAATTGAATCAGATTTAGATAGCATTGCTCGTGGTGAAATGGATGAGATTAAGTTTTTAGAAGAATTTTATCAAAATTTTGTTCCAGCCATTGATGCAGCCTACGAGAATATGGAGAAAATTGAAGCAAAAGAAGTTGGGAAGCAATGCCCAGACTGTGCAAGCCCACTTGTTGTTAGAAGAAGCCGCTATGGTGAATTTATTGGGTGTAGTAATTACCCAGAATGTAAATATATTGAACCAAGTGAGAATAATATCCAAGTTTCAACAAATATCCATTGTCCAAAATGTGCTGAGGGTGAAATTATTGAAAAGAAAACCCGCCGTGGGAAAATCTTTTTTGGCTGTAATAAATACCCTGATTGTGATTTTGCAACATGGTATAAACCAATAGATAAAAAATGCCCAAAATGTGAAAGCATCTTAATTGAAAAAGGTAAAAAAATCACATGTAGTTCATGCGATTATATTGAAGAGGAGTAGTTTTATGCAAAAAGTAGTAAATGTTGTCGGTGCAGGTCTTGCAGGGGTTGAGGCTGCATGGGTTCTTGCAAATGCAGGCATCAAAGTAAGATTATTTGAAATGCGCCCTAAATATTCGACAGAAGCCCATAAGAGTAGCGATTTTGCAGAACTCGTGTGTAGTAATTCACTACGCTCTAATCAGCTAGTAAGTGGAGTTGGGTTACTTAAAGCTGAGATGCGGTTACTAGATTCACTCGTAATTGCAGTAGCGGATCAAACATGCGTGCCAGCAGGAAGTGCCTTAGCAGTTGATCGGGATGTTTTTTCGCAAAAAATTACCAATAGTATTAAAATGCATGAAAATATTGAAGTCATTTATGATAAAGTAACACATATACCAGAGGGGCCAACAATTATTGCTAGTGGTCCATTAACAGCACCTGAACTATCAACAGATATTCAGCGGTTTTGTGGAGAAGAATATCTCTATTTCTATGATGCGGCAGCACCAATAATTGCTAAAGATAGTATTGATTTTTCCAAAGCATACTATAAATCACGATATGATAAAGGGGATGCAGATTATATCAATTGTCCGATGACTGCAGCAGAGTACAGTATATTTTACCAAGAACTTATTCATGCTGATGTGGTCCCTTTAAAAGAGTTTGAAAAAGAAATATATTTTGAGGGGTGTATGCCAGTTGAAGTAATGGCATCACGTGGAGAGAAAACATTATTATTTGGTCCTTTAAAACCAGTGGGGCTTAGACATCCAGTAACTGAGGAGCGTGCATATGCTGTGCTTCAGCTTCGTCAGGATAATGTTGCAGCAACACTTTATAATATTGTTGGGTTCCAAACACATCTTAAATGGCCCGAACAAAAGCGTGTGTTACAATTGGTCCCAGGATTAGAAAACTGTGAGATTGTCCGCTATGGCGTTATGCACCGTAATACTTTTTTAAATGCACCAAAAGTATTATATGCAACATACCAAAGTAAGCAACGGGCGGATTTATTTTTTGCAGGGCAAATAACTGGAGTAGAAGGTTATGTTGAAAGTGCAGCAAGTGGTATTGTTGCAGGATTGAATATGTTAAGTTACCTTTTTGACACACCAGCAGTTATTTTCCCAACACAAACAATGATTGGTGCGCAAGCAAACTATATTTCGCATGCAGATTCAACGAATTTTCAACCAATGAATGCAAATTTTGGTGTCTTACCAGAACTTGAAATCTATACGAAGAAAAAAGAAAGAAAACAGGCATACGCCGATAGAGCATTACAAGTCTTACAAGACTTTTTAGCAAAGTAGTGGGGAAGATACATGCAAAATAAAAATAGTAAGCTAATTGAAAAATATATTGAGTATATTACCTTTCAACGGAAGTACTCAAGTATTACTGTGCTACAGTATACGCAAGAACTACATCATTTTCAAATATTTGTTCAAAAAGATGATGCGGATTTTTTATTAACGGATGTTTCACGGATGCAAATTCAAACATATTTATTTGGGTTTCATAAGACGCATAGGAAAGAGTCGCGCGCAAAGAAAATTTCAATTTTACGGCAGTTTTTTCTCTATTTGCTTGAGCATGAGTATATTACACAGAACCCAACAGAGTATATTGAACTTCCTAAAAAAGATAAGAAATTACCACAAATTGTAAGCCACCAAGAAGTAGACTTTATCCTAGACGGAATACGGAAACTTAAAGACCAGTTTATGGAGCGCGATTTAGCAATTATTGCAATCCTTTTTGGGAGTGGTATCCGAGTATCAGAACTAGCAAATTTAAAAAATAGTGATATTAGAGTTGCTGAAAAAGTTTTGTTTATCCATGAAGGAAAAGGAAATAAAGATCGATATGCACCAGTAAATATTCTAGCTATGGGGCTAGTAGTAGCATATTGTCGTGAACTGCGGCCTTTTCAATTACTGAAAGCAAAAGAGCCAACAGACTATGTTTTTCTCAATCGTATAGGTGCTCCCCTAACGCCAAGAGGAATCCAAGATATCCTAGCAAGAATTTCAAATAAGCTTGGTATTGCAAAATTGACCCCCCATATGTTTCGCCACGGGTTTGCAACATCTTTATTGAATAATGGGGCAGATTTGCGATCTGTTCAGGAATTACTTGGACATGTTCATGTGACAAGTACGCAAATATACACGCATGTGAGTAATAAGACTATGCAATCTGTATATGAAAAAAGCCATCCATTGAATAAAAAGCCGTAAAATTTGACGTGCGATTCGATAAAAAGTATAATTTAATCATATAAGGGGGAAAAAAAATGAAAAAAAAGAATGGGAATCTCTTGTCAAATATATTAACAGTCATAGGCGTTGGAGGAATCCTTATTGGCGGTGGAATCTTAGGAACAACACTTTGGGGCGAATATAACCGCGGAGTAGAAACACGCGAGTTTGTCAAACAGGCCGAAGTATTAACCCAACAAGAAATGTTGATATCACGAGCAGAGTTTGATCCTGAGGCTGGGGATGTAGTGGGTTTAATTTTTTTCCCTAAGTTTGATGTACGTGTTGCCTTGATTGAAGGAATGCGCGATAGCGACTTACACGCGGGAATTGGACATGAACCACTTACCGGTTGGCCAACCGATGAGCGTCAGATATTTTTAGCAGGACATAGAAATACAGAATTTGGCATACTAAAAGATATTGAAATAGGTGATATTGTTGAGATGCGGATGAAGTATGGAACATATACATATAAAATAACTGGAACAAAAATAGTAGATGCGGGAGCAGTAGATGAAATTAAGCCATATGAATCATTTGAAAATGATCAGTTAGTTTTAATGACATGTTATCCATTCACATTTGGAGCCGATACCGTAGATAGATTTTTAGTCTTTGCAGAAAGAGCATAAGAAAACAAAGAATTAGCACTCGAATATTGACAGTGCTATTTTTTTTGTGTATAATAGAATTAAGGTAAAAATTTGTAGAAGAAAGCAAGAGGTGCTGATAGTGGCAGAGAAAAAAGATTATTATGACGTGCTTGGGATTTCAAAATCAAGTTCAAAAGAAGATATGAAAAAATCATATAAAAAACTTGTGAAGAAATACCATCCAGATATTAACAAAGAGGCAAGTGCTGTTGATAAATATAAAGAAATTCAAGAAGCTTATGGAGTTATTGGTGATGATGCTAAAAGAGCGCAATATGACCAATATGGCCATAGTGCTTTCTCACAAGGCGCAGGAGGATCAGGTTATGGTTCTTCAGATTATAGCGATATGTTTAGTGGTGGATTTGGAGATATTTTTGGAGATATGTTTGGTGGGTCAAGCCGCAGACAAAATAATGGTCCAAGCCGAGGTGCTGATCTAGAAACAGAAATTGTAATTGATTTTGAGGCAGCAGCTTTTGGTATCAAAAAAGAAATTAAAATTCAAAAAAGAGAAACATGTTCTACCTGTAAAGGTAAGGGTGCAGAAAACCCAAGTGATGTTGAGACATGTAAACAATGTCAAGGATCAGGTCGTATACGCGTTGCTCAAAATACACCATTTGGTCGGATGATGAGTGAGCAGGCATGTCCTAGTTGTCATGGTCAAGGACGAACTTTTAAAACGAAATGTCGTTCATGCCATGGTGAGGGAATTACCGAAAATACGAAAACACTCGATATTTCAATTCCAGCAGGTATTGAAAATGGACAGACAGTTCGCTTAACTGGTGAGGGGAATGCTGGGATGAAAGGCGGACCAAGCGGTGATTTATATGTCCATGTTCGTGTAAGAAATCACGAGTTCTTCTCAAGAGAAGGAAAAGATATTTTCTGCACAATCCCAATTACGTTTGCACAGGCAGCATTGGGAGCAGAACTTGAAATTCCTACGCTTACTGGTAAAGTTAAATTAACAATACCTAGTGGGACACAGACGGATACAGAATTTAGATTACGTGAAAAAGGTGTGGTTGGTGTTCACGGTGGTGCACATGGGTCACAATATGTAAAAGTAAGAATTATTGTACCAAAAAAATTATCAAAAAAACAAAGAGAATTACTCGAAGAATTAGAAAGTACTTTGCCAATCGAGGATCATAAAAGTAACTTTTTCAACAAAGTAAAAAAATTTTTCAACTAAAAAAAACTTTATAAATTATATTAGCACTTAAATGTTGACAGTGCTAATGTGAATGGTGTATAATTAAATTAGCACGTAGATGATAGTGTTGCTAAGAAGGTGAAAAGATGTTAAGTGATAGAAAAAAAGTAGTACTAAAGGCTATTATTGATGAATTTATTGAATCAGCATTGCCCGTTGGGTCAAAGCTCCTTATTCAAAAATATGAAATCCCATATAGTTCAGCAACCATTCGAAATGAAATGGTAACGCTTGAAAAATTAGGGTTTCTAGAAAAAACACATACCTCATCAGGACGCGTACCATCAGAAGAAGGCTACCGTTTCTATATTGAAAATCTTATGGATGGCAAACAATCTAAAAAAGAGAATGTAAGCAGCCGTGAAGTTTCAATAATGGGGGCAAATCAAGGTGAATTCACTTTACTTGATGCGTTAGCAAATATTTGTTATAAAAGTGGAATTTCATTCGATGAGCGTATTCGCGAAATCATTAAGCTCCTAAGTGATATCACAAACCATACAGTATTTTATTTAGGACCATCGCTACAACGTGTGAATGTGTCACAAATTAAATTACTCCAGGTATCTTCTTATGAAGCTGTCGTTTTACTAATAACCGATCAGGGGAAAGTAGAAACACGACTGTTTGCTATCCATTCCCTACAGGAACTGGAAACACTAGACTATATTGTGAAATACCTAAATGAGATGTTAACCCATATACCACTATCACAAATTGTTGAGAAGTTGGAAACAGAAATTAAACCGATTTTAGGAAAACATTTACAAGAGTATGCACTTTTTCATAAAGAGTTTCTTTTACTATTTGAATCATTTGTTGCAAGTACAATATACTTTAGCGGACAGGTGAATATGATTACAGATGAGAGCTTGAATGATTTTAGAAATCTCAAAGCAATATTTAATTTTTTTGAAGATGAAAAAGATATGCTATGGTTTAAAAGTAGTGAATTAGGAATTGATGTCCACATAGGTGAAGAGCTTAAAAATGAAATATTTAATAACTATGCTCTGATCCGAATGACCTTTGAGATGCCAATAACACGAGGTCATGGAACAATTGGTATTATTGGCCCAAAAAGAATGCAATATAACGAAACAATCCAATTGCTAAACTTTGTGCAGCAATTTATAGGCAGCAGATTAAAAAGGTGATAATGCTGCTGTATATATGAAAGTGAGGGGTAAAAATGAGTGAAAATGTTGAACAAACAGAATTGACAGAAGAAATAGAAGAAATAGAAGAACTCGATGAAGTGGAAGAAGTAGATGAAGCCGAGACAATGCAACAAGAACTTCTTTTAAAAATTGAGGACTTACAGAATCAGCTCTTAAAAGAAAGAGCTGAGGTTGAGAACTTCAAACGTCGAACAAAACAAGAATATGATACAAATCTTAAATTTGCATCGCAATCGATGATTGAAAAGATGTTACCAATTTTAGATGGATTTGACCGTGCTATAGGATCAGTTGACCGAACGGATGAGAAGACTAGGCAATTTTTAAAAGGTTTTGAAATGATTCAAACACTGTATATGCAGTTGCTAGAATCAGAGGGACTTGCAGTAATTGGAACAGTTGGAGAACCATTTGACCCATATCTCCATCAGGGGATAATGCAAGAGTCAAATGAAGATATCGAGGATGATGTAATTTTAGAAGAATTACAAAAAGGATATACATTAAAAGATCGTGTCATTCGAGCGAGTATGGTTAAAGTAAATAAAAAATAAAAATAAAAATAAAAATAAAAAAATGAAAGCAGGAAATAAAATGGCAAAAATTATCGGAATAGATTTAGGAACAACGAACTCAGCAGTCTCAGTAATTGAGGGTGGAGAGGCAAAAATTATCCCCAATCCAGAAGGAAATAGAACAACTCCATCAGTAGTTGCATTCAAAGGGGAAGAAACAATTATTGGGGATGCTGCAAAGCGCCAAGCAATTACAAATCCTAATACAGTAAGCTCAATTAAAAGACATATGGGGACAGATTATAAAGTTGATGTGGATGGTAAAAAATACACACCCGAAGAAATATCAGCAATGATTTTACGCTATCTTAAAGAATCAGCAGAAAGTTATTTAGGAGAAACAGTAACTAAAGCAGTTATTACAGTACCAGCATACTTTAATGATGCTGAAAGACAAGCAACAAAAGATGCCGGTAAAATTGCTGGATTAGATGTTGAACGTATTATCAATGAACCAACTGCAGCAGCACTTGCATATGGAATGGATAAACAAGAGAAGGACCACACAATTTTGATTTATGACTTAGGTGGAGGAACATTCGATGTATCAATTCTTGAACTTGGAGATGGTGTATTTGAAGTTATTGCAACAACAGGAGATCATAAATTAGGTGGGGATGATTTCGATCAACGCGTAATAGATTATCTTGTAGCAGAATTCAGAAAAGAATATGCTGTTGATTTATCAAAAGATAAAAATGTGATTCAACGCTTAAAAGATGCAGCAGAAAAAGCTAAAAAAGATTTATCTGGTGTAACAACAACACAAATTTCAATTCCATTTATCACAATGAATGACTCAGGTCCATTGCACTTAGAAGTAACATTAACACGTGCAAAATTCAATGAATTAACAAATGATCTTGTTGAAAAAACATTAGCATCTGTTAAATTAGCAATGAAAGATGCTGATATGAAAGCATCAGAAATTGATAAAGTATTATTAGTTGGTGGCTCAAGTCGTATTCCAGCTGTTCAAGAAGCGATCACAAAAGAATTAGGTAAAGCACCGAGTAAAGATGTAAACCCTGATGAAGTTGTAGCAATGGGAGCAGCAATCCAAGGTGGTGTTTTAACTGGCGATGTAACGGATGTTTTACTCTTAGATGTAACATCATTATCACTAGGGATTGAGACAATGGGTGGCGTTTTAACAAAACTTATTGAAAGAAATACAACAATTCCTACTAGTAAATCAGAAACATTCTCAACAGCAGCAGATAATCAACCAGCAGTTGATATCCACGTTTTACAAGGTGAAAGACCGATGGCAGTGGATAATAAGACATTAGGTCGTTTCCAATTATCAGATATTCCATCTGCTCCAAGAGGTGTGCCAAAAATCGAAGTAACATTTGATATTGATGCAAATGGTATTGTTAGTGTAAAAGCGAAAGATTTAGGAACAAACAAAGAACATTCAATTACGATTACGACAGCGACATCATTAACGGATGAAGAAATTGAAAGAATGGTAAAAGAAGCAGAAGTAAATGCAGAAGAAGATAAAAAACGTAAAGAAGAAGTTGATTTAATCAATGAAGCGGAACAAATGATTTTTATGGTTGATAAATCAATGGCTGATGCGGGTGAAAAAGCTTCAGAAGAAGATAAAACACAAGCTAATGAATTGAAAGAAAAATTACAAAAAGCAATTGCTGAAAAAGATCTAGAAGCAATTAAAACAACAAAAGAAGAACTTGAAAAAATAGCACATAAACTTGCTGAGCAAATGTATGCTCAACAAAATGATGCAGCAGGAACTGAAAATGCAGAAGAACAAGATGGTCCAGAAGTTGTTGATGGAGACTTCACGGAAGTATAAGACTAAGAGGGCGTAGAAATTGATTCTACGCCTTTTTCATATAATAATATAGTATAAAAAAAGCCAAGGCATGAGGTTATTCCCTGATGCCTTGGCTTTTTAGTATGTGGATTCTATTCTTGCGGATCTGTATTTTCTATCGTTTCGGGTTCAATATATGTTAAAGCTTGTTCTTCAACTTTGCTTCTATAGTCATCAAACTCTTTTTTTGCTTTTTCATCCGTTATATCAATTGTAACTTGATCTAATAATTTTTTAGTAGCATTTGCACTAAATCCAGGTGTGTTTGTTGATTCAGTATTAAGTGCTTGTCTGATTTCTTTTGATAATTCTGGTGTCAGCTCAGCTTTCTCAATTTCCGATACTTTGATAATATGGTAACCAAATTCTGTTTTGACTGGGGTTACTGTAATAGAATCTGCTTCTGCATTTTCTAAAGCAGTAGCGAATGGGGCAACATAGTTTGCCGCTGCTTGACATGATAAATCAGAGAATTGTTTAATTTGTACTCCCTCAAGCATAATATCATTTGCATTAAGTGTTTGAGGTTGGTTTTGCTGTTGTTGTGTTGGGTTTTCTTCTTGTTGTTGGATACTTAGCGCATTTGCTTCTAATTCAAGATCTTCAAATGTTTTATCCCCTGTGTTAATCTTAGCCTGGATTGTTGCTGCATCTTCTTCATTTTCAATTAAGATATGTTTGGCACAATACTTCGTTTCATATAAAGATGTATAACGCGCACTTATTTGCTCAGTTGTTACATTGGTTACACTATCTAAATAGTTATTATATAATAATGTAAATTTAATGACATTTACCAAATCTGCCTCAGTATGTAAAGGCAAGGGATACTGTTCTTCAGATTTTTCGAGATACTTATCACCATTTTGGGCTTTTATATTACTGACTGCTGTGTTTAGCATGCGGCTATCAAGTTTTCCATGGCCAGTTTTTTCGAGAACTGCTGTCATGGTAGGGACGATAACAG
>BHER01000003.1 GCA_003864555.1 Erysipelotrichaceae bacterium
AGTTTGAATTCTTCTGTGAACGCTCTTCTTGGACTTCTTGACATACTTACACTTCCTTTTTTTCTATTATACCACCTCTTTAGAAAGTGTCCTTATTTTTTCTGTCCTAATTAGGATAACCCCTCCAAGTATCTCTCCAAGACTATTTGTTTGCTTGGTCATGTCATTGTATCTGTTGTAGTGGTTTTGTGTTGTGTACCCATTTGTAGACTTCACTTTGTCTACTCGGCTGAATTCGTCATATGTTGTTATCTCACTATTGCCATTTCCATCAATTGTTTTCACTGCACGCCCTTGATTATCATAGACTGTTTTTGTCTTCACGCCATTTGGTGCAAGCGTTTCTGTAACAGCTCCAAAAATGTTATATGCTTGTTTGGTTATATTCCCACGTTTATCTTTTTGTTCAATCGTACGATTAAGGGAATCATATGTCATTTCGACTGCAAACCCGAGGGGGTCAATTTCGCGCATTACATTTCCATTCGCATCATATTCTTTTTGTGTTGTGTTTCCTTCTGGATCAGTTGTTTTGATTAATTGTCCTTTGGTATCATAATCATAGCGTGTTACGCCACCATTTGGATCGGTCACCGTTTCATCTAGTCCTGTTGCAGTGTAAGTGTAAGATGTCACTGCACCATTTGCACTTGTAACACTTTTAACTTTTCCATTATCAAAATAGGTAAAATGGGTTTCTGTTCCATTTTCATCTGTCGTGTGGTCTAGTCGTGCAAGTGCATCATATGTTGAAATCGTTTTTTGTTCACCACTATAATCCGCTGCTTTTTCTGTTTCAACTAGCTTTTGGCTAATTGGTGTATACTCTTGTTTTGAAAGATTACCTAAAGCATCGACCGTTTCAATCACTTGATTCGCATCATCATACGTATATGTTGTTGTATTGCCACGGATATCTGTTTCTGTTGCTTTGTTTCCATAGGCACCGTATGTTGTTTTTGTTGTATGCCCTTGTTCATTTTTGGTTTCAATCAGTCGCCCAAATGTGTCATACGTATGCTCCGTTATTTCCCCATAACTATCACTTTGTTTAATGATTGCATCATTGCTATTATACTCATATGTTGTCACTTTTCCAGTTGCATCCGTCTCTGTTGCTGTTAATCCCATTTGTGTGTAGGTATATCTTTGTTTTTCACCAAGAGGATTTTCAGTTTCAATCAATTGCCCAACTGCATTATAGCGATTTGTTGTAATAAATCCTCTCGCATCTTTTGTTGTTTTGGTTCTTCCCATTGCATCATAGGTTGTTTCGCTTCGATTACCTAGTGGGTCAATCACAGCAATTTGTTGACCTTTGGCATCATAGACATATTGTGTGACACCGCCATCTGCTGCTGTGTTTGTCGCAAGTTGATTACGTGTTGTGTATGTTTTTGTTGTTGTGTTTCCTAACTCATCTGTTTCCGTTAACACATTATTATTCGCATCATATGTTTTTGAAGTTCGGTTACCACTTGCATCAATCACAGCTGTAATATTATAGGCATTGTCATACTCATAGCGTGTCACCATACCGTTTTTCATCGTCACAGTGTCGACAAGTTGTGTTGGCTTGTATGTGTATGTTGTTTGATGCCCTAGTTCGTCTTCTTCATTTGTTTTCATATCAGCTGCACCAAGGATTGTTTTTGTGATACGTCCGCCACTATTTGTTTCAACAGTATTTCCATTGTAATCATAACGATATGTTGTGACCATTCCTATTTTATCTGTTGATTCCACCAATTGATTGAGACTATTATACTGTTGTGTCTCCACCAATCCATCAGAATAGGTTGTTTTCACAAGATTCCCAAGTGTATCATACTCATAACTTGTTGTTCGTCCAGCTGCATCCGTTGTACTTTGTATTTTATTGAGTACATCGTCATATGAAGTGATGGTCTCATTGCCGAGAATATCGGTTGTCCCTACGAGTCTTCCTTTACCATCATAGCGATTTGTTGACGTTGTACCACCTGGATTACGTGTTTCTATGAGTCTGTTTCCTAAGTCATATGTATATGTTGTCACATTTCCAAGTTCATCGGTACTTTTCACTAAATTTCCATTGCTGTCATAACTTGATTTTTTTACGCCATAACTATCATGTTCTTCAATGACACGAGACCACGCATCGTATACATAGCGCTTTTCGGCACCATTCGGGTCTTTTTCATAGACTTTTTGACCATCGGCATCGTAACTGAATACTTTGGTTGCCTTTGGTTGACGTTGTTCTAAGAGTTCGCCTCGCTTATTCCGAAGATATGCCGTGCTCAGTCCCGCTGCATCCGTTTCACTTGTAACCATTGAAAGTGCATCATATGTTTTGGTCTTTGTTCCAAAAGCATTTGTTTCTGTCACTTGATTACCAGCACTATCGTAACCATATGTTACAATATTTCCATTTCGATCTTTCTCTGTTAGTTTTTGTCCCTTGTCATTATATGTCGTTTCCATACTTGATCCATCCGCATAATACACACCGGTCATATTATCATAGCTATCATAGGTAAAAGTCGTCACAGTTCCATCAAAGTTTGTTACTTTAGTTGGCATACTTTGGTTATTGTATTCGTATTGTTTCGTTTTGCCATCTACACGTGTTTCTTGGAGTTTATTTTGCTTTCCATCAAATACAAATGTCATTGGTTCATCTGATGGAAGATCTTGCGTGATCAGGTTATTATTCACGTCATAGTTTTGGATTTTTTCTAACCCATCTGCTGATACTTTCTTTGTCGTTCTTTTGTTCTCATCAATATAAACATATTCTTTATCACCATTAAAGTTTGTGATTTCCGTTCGGTCACTAAAATAGGCAAATGTTACAGTGTCATTTTTAGCGTCCACTTGTTTTACAACGCGTCCTTTATCGTCATATGTATTGTGGATAATTGCGTCATTATTTTCTCTATCCAAATAGCTTGTCATGATATAAGGATTTGTCGTATCTGCATATTCATATGTCATGGTGTAGCCCATTGTATCTCGGAATGTTAGTAAGTTTCCATTGGTATCATAGGTATAGTGTAAACTTGTTCCATCCGGTTGTTTGATTTCACTGACATAACCACTCTCAGTGTAATTAAAAAGGAGTGCTTTTCCTGTTGGTGTTGTTAGTTTTTGTAATAACTGATTTTCATCATACGTGAAATCCATTGTTTTTCCATAACGATCAAGGATGATTTGTTTTAAATAACCATCTCGTGTGAACAGGTACACCATGCCGCTATCTGTACTCAATCGGTATTCGTAGACACCAATTTTATCTGTTTGAGTCTTTGGTGTCTGTTCTACAACATCATAATAATCAATATCATAGGTATAATCTTTTTCACCAACTTTGACTTCTTCTAGTGTTAACTGCTCACCAAAAGGAGCAGTGTATATTCCATCTGCTTGTTTATCTAATGTGATTCTTTTACCAGTTCCATCATGAAAAATCGCACTACCATCTGCACGGAATGTCAGATGTTGATTCCAACTGAATTCCCAGTTACGACCAAACATCCCTTCAGTTCCTCCAGCAACAGAGTTGTAATTTCGACTAAAGACAAATTGTTTGTCGTAATCAAACCATTGTCCATCCTCATTCGTATAATAAAAGTTCCCTGTGTTGAGGTTGATTGGTTCATAACCAAACTCACAATGCTTCCCTTGCCCCATCAAGTAACCATCAATTTGTTCTTTATCTTTTTCTGTTAATGGTTCTGCTACATAGGCTTTCTCTTGATTTTTTTTCGGATTACGGACAAAAATTTCATTGTTTTCTAAGATTAATTCATCTCTCATATGGTTATCCTGTAATAAAATCAACCGTTCAGCTGTGCTACTGAGACCATAATAATTTAGGATTCGTGGTAAATGGTCAAATCCAGTTGCCTTGTATACTTGGAATGTATCTGCCTTGATCCACGCACCTTGTTCTGTTACTTTCTGCTGATCATCGATTTTTTTTGCGCGCACGCGAACACCGTAGAGCGTGTTTTTTGCTAAGTCTTTCGTATACAGTAATGCTGGTGCCTGCCAGTTATGCGATAGACCATAATATTTCTGCACCTTGTCAATCGCTGGATATAATGGTGGTTCATAGTATGGAAAGGCACGAAAGCCCGATGGGCTTCCAGCTGCTTGGCTGTGAATGACTTTACCAGTTTTCACTTCATATACTTCAACATCTACAACGCTTCCAGGTTGTGCGATTCCATCAAAACCTAATGCTTGAAAATGAAGTAAGCCACCTTGTTCTGCACTTGTAAATGGTCGCAGTGTTAGCGTTGTATCATTAATATTATAGTCATCTGGAATCTGCTCTTGTTTTTCATGTGTTACTTTAATATAAGGTCTACCATCCATTCCTCCCCAATTGTTGAGGTAGCTATTACTACTATCATGGTTCAAAAATAGTAAGCCTGCATCTTCACGTGCAGCATCTAAAAATAAACCGTAGTCGGGTGCACCAGAATACCAAGCATTCACTGCTTCTTTAATATTGAACTCAGCAAATGTATTGAGTTCTTTGTTGAAGACAAGTGCATCATTAGCAGTTAAGTTTGCACTTGCACCTATCCAGCTATCCCATGTCACATTATCTGGACGACCACCATAATCATTTTCTACACGGTAAATTCTAAATGATAAATCATCATTAGTAAAACTTGTGCTTGAAGCTGTAAACTCTAATAAGCCAAATTTTGCATCTGTAATTGTTCGGTTGTCACCAATTAATCCATGCCAATCATCGACAACAGTATTAACAAGTCCACGGTATAATCCTGTTGGGTAATAATGTGAGTCATTATTAAAACCTAGCATAAACATATCACCGAACGCATTTCCTTTTCCCGGTCCATATGTTTGTGAGCCATTATATAAATTAATACCATAAATAACAACTTGTGCTTGATTTAATAAGATATCCGATACTTCTAATTGAATTGGAAACGATGGAATAACTTGAGGTAATGGCGTCACTTCTCCTAGTTGATAGACAGTAATTGCATATGTCCCCATTCCTTGGTTTTCTTCAGCTTTAATTCTAAAAATCCCCGATAGGTCGTGATTATTCGCATCAGTTACGCGGGGGATATTTATTGTTTCAACAACTCTATTTGTTGTATTTTCGACAACAGCAATACCAAAATCATCTGTGAGTGTTTTAATTTCGTAGCCCTGAGGGACTGTTTTCTCATATGTGATTTCCTCTGGTAATGTTTGCGTAAATGTTTCAACCAGTTTCACACCGCTATCTAGTGTCACAATATCTGTCATTTGATTTCCTGATACTGTATAGCGCGCCACTTGACCCTTTACTTCTGGGTCTGCAATTGTTGTCATTGGCGCAAGTGTCGTTTCACCATATACACTCTGCATCGTCAGCGGTGTCTTTGGTGAAATTTTCTCAGGAATTTTGATTGGTAAATTTGTTTGCTTTGGTTCATACACAGCATCTACTGAGCTTGATGCAAACATCCGAGCTGTTGGCACTGCTTTTTCAAGTGTTAAATCATACTCTTCCAATATTCCATCTGCTGTTTCAAAATGGACATCACTCATAAATATGAATGTCTCACTTTTTGTCCCTTTCACAAATGTTTTTGTTTTTGTTGTTCTTTCTGTAACATCTTCATGATACCCTTCTTGCAGAATTTCATCATAAATTGTCCGGACTTCTGTTGGTAATGGTTCAATTCCTTGTGTAACTTCTGTTGATGCTTCTTGCATCTCTACTTCTGCTGGTGCCTCAACACTCTTCCCTGGTTCGTGTTTTACTTCAGCTACCTTTGTTACTCTTTCCATCACGTCTTCATTAGCATATGGTCCTGTTATTGCTTGTGCTGCGTAAAAACTTGATGCAACACTCAATTGGATGCTTGTCAGTGTAATAATAAAACTCAGTAGACCAAAGACAATTTTTTTGATTATTTTTTCATATTTCTTTCGTATATGCATCATTTTTATCATTCCTTTCATTTTAATACAAGACTGGCCTTGTTTCATAGAGAGCAATAATATTGTCTATTTCCGCTAATGCTGTATCATATTCACTCTCACGTGCTGCGTTTGAGAAAGCAATCATTAACGTGCCAATTTCTCGATATGTTGTGAAAAACTGTTGGTATGCTTCATATTCTTGTAATGTGTCATATGCATCACCAAGTCCCTCAAATTCATCTGCTGCTTTTACAAAAGCTTCACCCAATATTTTTATTTTTTCAGCATAGACTGGGGCACAGAAATCAATAAATGAAAGACCTCCACTTCCATCTCTTGCTCCTCCCAAAATATCAGACCATTTTTCTGAATTTGATCTGACGTCTGTAATAAGTGATGTTACTTTTGATTGATATGATTCTATCGTCATCGATTGTCCTTGGGCTTGCCCAAAATAAAACCCTCCAAAACCAATTCCGATAGCTAATATAATAGCAATAATGCTTAATACCTTTTTTTTCCCAATTTGTTTCATACTTGTTCTCCTTTTTTTAATTTACTCTGGTATTTCCCCCGTTTTTATCTCTGTACGAAATTCTTCTGGAATTCGCTCAAGCATTTTTTCATCTAATTCCACCGCTTTGTTAAAATCACCGATTGCAGAGTTTCTATTTTCTTGTGTTATTGAAATAAAACCTCTTCCAAGATAATACTCTGGTTCCAATTTATCCAAGCCAATCGCAGTTGAGACATCCGTATAGGCTCCCTCATTTTCACCTTGATAGTATTTCGTTAATGCCCGATTATTATAAAATGGAGCTTGTGTTGCATCCAATGTGATTGCCTGAGTAAAGGTCTCTTCTGCCGCCATCAAGTTTTCAAGCACATAATAATATAATCCTTGATAGTTGTATACCACCGCATCTGCTGGTGATTCTTTTAGTGCTGCTTGAAGTTGATTGTCTGCTTTTTCCACAATCTCTCTTTTTGTATTCTCACTATCTGTTTTTTTAATTTGTTTTACCATAATGTAAGCCGACATCGCTTGTGCTTTTCCTGATTTTGGATTTTTCTTTAGTAATTCCTCTAGTTGTTTTTGTGCTTCTGGGTATTTTCCTTCGTAGATTGCGATTTCTGCAAGCGTATAATAATTCCCAACCGTTTGTCCCCCCTCACTCATAATTGCTTGTTGTAAATCTGCTTTTGCTTCCGTATTTTTATGTATGCTGTAATATAAATGGCCACGACTCGTTAAACGCTCTGCTGTCTCCTCTTTTTTCAAAGCCGAGGAGTAAGCCACAATTGCCTCTTCTACTTTTTTCTCTTGTTGGTATATCAATCCATTGACCTCATCATATGCTGCACTTTTTTCCTGTTGTATGCTAGCAGAAGCAAGTAAGTCGACTCGCGCTTCTACCACTTGATGTAATGCTACACGTGTTCTTGCTCTATTCAATAATGCATTTTCATACGTTGGTTCAATTGTTAATACTTCCGTGTATAGAGTTTTGGCCTCTTCAAAATGCTCCGCTTTATATGCTATATCAGCAGCCTCCATGACTGTATTTATTTTTTCTTGTTGTGGATTTGTGACACTGTTTTGCAGTCCACACCCAACTAGCATTATACCTATTATTAATAGCATACTTATTCTTCTCATATAGTTCCTCTTTCTCCTTATCTCACATAATACATATTATATATCTCGATTTTCCCTTGTAGTCAATCATAATATGGACTTTGGTAGTGTAGTCTCTGGTGGTTAATGGTAAAGTGATACTACACAGAATGAGAAAAGACAAAAAAAGAGACCAATGGTCAATTTCTCTCGCTATCATTGTATTTTAACAAACAATAATTGTAAAAGAATTGATGACATTGAATCTCTTATTACAAAATACCACATTTTACAAAAAAGATAACTAGCTAATGAAAAAAGAATTTGAAATATTACAAAATACAGATGTATTATTTTATCAAGATAGTAACTTCAAGAAGAATCAGAAGCCTCTTGTTTTGAAATTGATCACCCAGACTTCAGAAGTCCGAAAATACGATGTACCGCTATTTGAATCATTGTATTCTTGAACAATGTGATACCTATGAAAAGACATAGTCATCCTTCTCCGCCCGTGCTCTCAAAGCATCCTTTCTCCACCGGAGTATGGCAAGTGCTTATTGTGGAAAATCAGAGGGTATATGCACGTTCATTCATATATGACTGCCTACTCAAACGACACGGGAGACTAGAGGACAAATGAACTATTCCATGCTGAACTCGTACTGCTTGTCCAAAAAAAAATTAGACAAATTGGCTACACCAGTCAAGACGATGGAGCATCCTACCTGAGGTAAAAACAATGCATATGGCATCAAAAAACCTAGAGCGACCCAAACTTATACGATCTCGTGTTGCTCCTTAGATTTTAGCTTCCACTAAGTTGACAACATCCCAGCAACTTGTTTGAAAAGCAGTCCATTTTTAGGATAATAAATGCAGCGCTCTCATTATTTATTCGTACTCCCAAATCCACCACTACGACTATCAAGCGTCGCAGTATTTTCACCATCAATGGTTAGATATTGCTTGAATATTGCTTGTGCTACCCGCTCTCCAGAATTAAAAGTCACAGCAGTGTTATTTGCATTGTAGAGTGGAATCATGATATGTCCATCATTACTAGGATTACTATAATAATCAGCATCAACAATGCCAACATTATTAGCACACCAGACATTCTGTTTGATTGCAACGGATGAACGAATATGTAATTCTAATACTTCATTGGCTAGCATATACGCTTTTAAGCCCGTTTTTGCAAGCATTGTTGTTTGTGCAGGAATTGTGATACTCTCACATATTTCCAAATCGTACCCTGCAGATTCGCGTGTTTTTCTTATAGGTAACATAATATTATTATGCTCAAATCCATGAGCAATCTCAAAGCCCCTAACTCTTAATTGGAGTTCCATCGAAATATGAGGCTGCCCTTCTTCTAAATATATCTCTCCAACTGTAGTAAAGCCAAGTTTTTGGTAGAAATTTTGTGCAGGTACTTGAGAATGTAAAATAATACGGCGAAATTCACCCGATGCAATAGCCTGTTTAATTAATTCATCCATCACAAGTTTCCCTAAATTTTGTCCACGGTATGCGTGCATAACGGCAACACGGCCAATCCCATAGACATTTTGCTCGAAATTACGATATAGTCTTGCAGTGGCAATCTCAGTATTATTATCATAGATGACAATATGCCAAGAATTTTGGTCTATACTATCATAGTCAATAGTTGAATCATAGCCTTGTTCCCGAGAAAATACAACTTTTCGGACATGAAGTGCATCATTGAAGTAGGGTTGCGTTTCGCCAAAGAATTTTTTAATTAGGATGTTGTTAGACATAGTATCTCTCCTTTTATTTTTTGATGAATATGGTATCAATAAAGTCGGTAAATGCGCGGAAGGCATCATCTGAATTTGCTGCCGTGAGCACTTTTATCGGATAGTTATATTTTTTGTATAATGCTAGTAATGGTAAATTGGGGTCGAGTTGGGCGGATGTTAAAAAAACAAGAGCATCAATAGATAGCAGATACTGAGGAATTAATTGCTCAAGCGTTTTAATAGCCTGATTATATGCAAGCTTTTCCATCGGATTTTCTCGATGAGCACACGCTAATAAATGGAGTATTTGAACAGGATCACATGCCGAGAAAACAAAACGGGAAGCTGTTTTTTGAATTTTGTTATGATGCGCAATTTGCTCCAAACAGGCATTAACAAAATCACGAGGTTCTAGTGTCTGATAGTGATTTATGGTAAGGTCTTGTTCAAAAGGTGATTGACAATAACTAGCATCATAAAAGATAGCAGCTTTTTTGCAGAGGGTATACATGTTTTGATCGATACTAGAAAGATGGATGCTTTTATTGAGATATTGCCAAAAATTTTTATCAATTTTTTGAAAATTTTGCTCAGTTAGTGGTTGCTTTTCAATTACGCTAACGGACACATCGGCAGATGTTTTAAGCTTAATGAAAGCATTGGGGATGAGGGTATTTCCATAGACTTCTTTAGAATCAAACATCACCTCAATATTTGGGGCAAGCGATCGTATCTGTACATCCCATGCTTCCCCCGAAAGTTCCTGTTTAATTAGATGTATTTGATAATTTTCATGGCCTAAATCTTGAAAAATTTGAGCAAAGGCTATCTGTAACTTACTTGGATTCGCATAACGCTTGAAGGAATCTAAATCCACGATAAATACATGAACTTTAGTTGCAAGTCCTGTTGCACGGATAATTAATTCGACATGCGCTTTATGAAGTAGCCGAAATTTTCCGGCAATCCCTGCTTCTGTATAGCATTTTTTTAGAGTGGAAATCATCTTATTTCCCCATTTCTATGATGTATGGTATTGTTTCTGAGAGATAGTAGGCAATTGAGTATTCGATGACTTTTTTATTGTGGTTATACCCAATGCGGATTCGCTTGAGGATTGGTGTCCCAATCGTTAATTCAAGTTTTTTTGCAATATGGGCATCAGCAAGAATTGCCGAAAAATAATCTTGAAAACAATTGATAATAATCCCATGTGTTGATAAATCTTGGTAGAGTGACCAGTCTTTTTCATGGATATTTAAGGCTACATCTAAAGATTTGGGGATATAGGTTTCAATATGGGAAAGTAGGCTATTATTAGCAAGAAAAGTCCGCGAAATTGAAAGTACATCCGGCTCCATGAGATCATAGGCAGGATTATTAGGATGTAACGTAAGCTCTACTACTGAAATGTTTTCTTTCGAGAGTAGAATTCCAAGTTCAACGAGTTTTTCCGAGTAAGACATTGTTTTTGAGAGCTTATTAAAATAGTGATTTTGGATAACAAGTGTTCCTCGGCCTTTTTGTTTTTTTAAATAGCCTTCATCTTCTAAATCTTGGATAGCATTTCTGATAGTAATTTTACTCACACCAAAAATTTTCTCTAGTTCAGTTTCAGTAGGAATATATGTCCCTAGAGGATACAATTGATTTAAAATATCGGTGCGGAGTATTTTTTTGATTTGGAGGTAGAGAGCTGGAGCCCCTTTTTGAAAATCTAACATCGCATGAAATCTCCTCTCATTCTAGTAAAATCCTAGTACTATATTTAATTATAACGCTTTTGTCTGCAAATGAAAAGGGGTCATAATAAAACAGTGTTTTATTATGACCCCTTATATATATAACACGCTAGTAAATGGACTTAAGCTAAGACTTTTTTTATGATTTCAAAAAGTAGCTTTACATCCTCAGAACGTGTTTCACCCGTTGTTTTATCAATGATTGAACTATAAACATGGGGAATAATTTTAGGGACACCTGCATCAACTGCAATTTGTAGAATTTCCTCAAAATTATTTAAATCAATTCCACCTGTTGGTTCAAGAGCAAAATTTGCTTTGGCACATGCTTTGGCAACTGCAATATATTCAGCTTTTGTTGAAAGACCATGCATGGGGAATAATTTTATGGAATTTCCACCCATATCTTTGATAAGATTGATTGCTGCCTCAATTGGTATGATACCATCAACACCATCTTTACTAATAGCACCTGTAGTGATTTTTACAAGTCCGCTAGTCCCAGTAGGTGATACCAGTGTATTAATGAAGGTTGTTTGGTTATCAACACTTGCACGTGTGTATCCCACTGCTGGAAAAACCTGATTGGCATGCTGTGGTTGAATTGCCTGTGAAATTTTGGCAACAGCTTTCCATTGTTTCGGATTACCAGCACCCAGTCCAACAGAAATTGCATTATTGACTGCTAGTTGGTATTTTTGCATATCAATAATAGCACTCTCAATTGAGGGATAGTCTGCGGATAATATCCCTAAAACGATATGGCCTTCTGTGATACTATAAAGTTTTATTGCATTTGGAATTGAATTTGTTAGCACATTGAGAGCTACACGGTTTTTATAAAAATTAATTTCTTTTTGCATGTTTTATTTCTCACTTTCTTCGATAAGTCGGTTTTTTATCACCAGTAGATCAGTTACTACTAATGGACGAGGGTCAATGACAATTTTACCAAGATTAGCTTGGTAATTTCTTGTAAAAATAGCGGGATTCCCATTTTCTAGTGCTATAATAAGTTCAGAAGCTTTTTTTCCGTAGACTTGCTCCTCAATTATTAGTTCTACTCGTGCAATTGGTCGACCACTTTCATCAAAAACAATTTTTGCTGAAATACCAGGAATAGCATCAGTAAGTTCTACTGCGTATTCTGTAAGTTTTTCATTTGAAATACTTATTTTTTTTTCAAGCGTATAATAGTTATCAATTGCCTGAACAAGACCATAAATTGTTTCTTTTCCTACTTTCATTGCGCGTCCAATTCCAGTATATTCTGCAACAATATTTTGAGACCACTCTAGGCTATCACAGAGAATAAATCCAGAAGTTGGTCCTCCGAGTGCTTTTGTACCACTATATATAACAAGGCTTGCACCAAAATCAATATAGGATTTCAAGTCCTCTTCTGCTGCTGCATCCACGATTACTGGGATATCATATTTTCTCCCCACAGCTATAACTTGAGTTAAAGTAGGCATATTTTTTTGGACTGCATGATGTGATTTAACAAAAAGAATAGCAACAGTTTTTTTGGTTATGGTATAAGCAATATCGCGAGCAGTTCCACTATTTGCAGAGCCTACTTCTACTACTTTTGCCCCTCCAAGTTCAACCATTGTTTGAATTGGAACACCATAGTCAATATTATGTCCTTTCAGCAGGATGACTTCTTTTTTCTCATCATTGGCAGTTTGATGTAGCCTTTGAATAGCGTGGGGATTACTTTTATTAATGGCAGCAGCAATTGAAAGCACAATTGCGCTGGATGCACTTGAACAAATGCATGCTGCTGGAATACCGATACGAGTTGCAATTTTTTTATTTGCAGCCTCTAATAGCTCATCCATGATGACATACTGTGATGCTCCATATGCCATTGCATCCATGATGCTTTTATCTGGTGTTGAAACACCAAGTTTTGTCATTCTACCAGATGCGTTTATGACTTTTCGTGTTTGAATGAATGTATGCATTTTCAAATACCCCCTTTTACTAAATAGTATTGTCCATCAATAAAACATCCATGGGTAATAATTTTAGTCAGACCACTAAAATTAAAATTTTGACTATCGGTAAAATTGAAGACGCCACTTTGTAAGTCAAAAAGTGTGAGTTTAGCAGATTTGCCAACTGCAATTTCAGGGAGGTCATCAAATTTTAATGCCCGTGCTGGGTTTGTGGTTACTTTATCGATTATATCCTCAAGACTCAGATCAAGGCAAAGAAATTTCGACATCACATTTGCAAGGCTATAAACTGGGCCAAGGAGATTTTGTGTGTAAATATCTGTGCTAATTGTATCAAAATCTAAACCTTGTGCGAGTGCTCTTTTGGCAACTTCAAAGCTAAAACTTTCTGTTCCATGTCCAACATCAAAAATGATACCATCTGTTACTGCTTTTCGAACAAGTGCGTGGATATGTTCGCCATTTTGAAAAATATTATTAGCCTTCCCATTATAGATATGCGTAATGATATCACCTTTTTTGAGACAACTGATAATTTCTAGTAAATCAGGTGGTGTATTCCCAATATGTACCATAATTGGTAAATCAAGTTTTCGGGCAATTTTTTGAGCCTGTATAAGTGGGATAATACCATTTTTCCCCACAACACTTCCACTTGCACGGACTTTGATGCCAACAATCCAGTTCGGAAATTTATGGTATATATCAATAAGTTCTTGCTCATTGATCAAATCAAGATTAGTCAATTCTGTTCGTACACTTATGCCAATACTCGAAATATTGATAAATGCTTTAATATCTGTTTTTTTGGTAGCCATTTGTTCAACAAATGACTCGAAATCTTGACTACCTGCTGTACCACAATCAATAAGAGTAGGTACTCCTGCATGAATACCAATTCTATCTGCTTCAGTGCTCAAAGGCGTGATAGCTTGATAACAATGGACGTGCATATCAATCCAGCCATTGGAAATAAATTTGCCTTTGCAATCCACCACTATGCTATCTGGTGATACGATAATTTCTCCCGTTTTGGTAATATGTGTAATAGTATTATTTACAATTTCGATATCAACAGTTTGCTGATGCCAAAGGCTTTTTTTATCAAGAATTATGGTGTTTTTAAAGATGTATGACATGAAAATGCCCTCTTTCATTATATAATGTCGATTGACATTACACTATTTTTGACTTGTTTGTTCTGTGATGGGGTGATCATCTTTTTCCTGGTCAATCATTCGTTTTTCGAATATTTTGAAAAATGGCCAATAAATGATATATGATATGAAGAAGAAAACGAAAACCATGATAAATGACATGATATTCCAGTTTGTACTCATCATCGCTCCAAGAGGTGCAGGCATTGTAAATGGTGGTTTGGCAACCATTCTTGGTAAAATATTCATGATTGTCAAAGTGTAGGCAATAATGATATTAACAACGGGTGTGAGGATAAAAGGAATAGCCAGAATTGGATTCATAACAATAGGTGCCCCAAAGATCATCGGCTCATTGATATTGAATATCCCTGGTAAAAATGAAAGTTTCCCTAATTGTTTGAGAAAAACAGATTTTGAAAAACAGAACATAACAACGAGTGCAAGTGTCGTTCCTGCTCCACCAATCCATAAAAACCATTGTAAGAATTGTTCAGTAAAAATGTTTGGCAACATATATTCGCTTACTCCCGATTGGAAAGCATCCGTATTTTGTGCAATTGCCTGATCCCAAAATGGTCGAATAATTGGACCTAAAACTGCGGGACCGTGAATACCTAAAATCCAAAACCCACAAATAAGGAGTACTGTAAGAATTCCACCAAAGAGATTATTTCCAACAAGAAAATCTTGTAAAGGATAGAGTAAAAATGTGATAATGCCATTGACATCAATATTTAGAAGATGACGTACAACCCAGAACAAAAGAATAATAACAAGTGTTGGGAAAAGGGCTGAAAATGAACTCGCAACAACAGGTGGTACAGATTCAGGCATCTTGATTTCAACTTTTCGTTCTTTCATGAAATGATAAATTTCAACGGCAATCAGTGAGGCAAGAATGGCACCAAATAGTCCTTGTGCACTCATTGGTGTAATTGGTAAATAACGACCTGTAACTTCTAGACCAGCAGTTGTTACACCTTCTTTTAGATTGACAGGGACAAGTAATAATATGAAAGCAAGCATTCCAAGAAACCCTGAGGTAATCATATCAAGTTTGTAACTTTTTGAAAGATGTGCAGCAATGGTATAACTTGCATAAAGTGACATAATTCCAACAGTGTAGCGAAATGGTATATCTAGAATATCACGATAAGGTGCAATAAATTCATTATATCCAGGAAAGGGTAGATTTAGAAAAATAACGAAAAATGAACCAACGAGGGTCAAAGGTAAAATTGAGATTAACCCATTCCGAATAGCCTGCATATGTTTCTGATTTCCAATTGCATTAGCAAAGGGTAATAATAAATCCCCTAAGCGTTCTAATTTTTTTTCCATGATAATTTCCTCCATTTTCAATTTATTTAATTTGGTTTAGCTGGTGGGTGTATTGGTAGGTTGAATAATAAGAAAATTGAACACATGATAAGTGCACCAAGAATAGCACCACCAACAATTGGCTTTTTAGTTTTGTAGAATAAAAGCGAACCGATGATTGCACCAATTCCTGCCGGAGTACTGTAGGAAATAGAGTAAAGGATGACTAAAGGCCCGAATGCTTCTCCTACTTTATTCCCGGCTCCCATCATAACAGCAGTTGCACCAACAGGTAGATCATCGGGCATAACTTTTTTGAGAATGATTATCCCAAGACCAATTAAACAACCAATAACAAAACCTAGGAGCATTGCAAGATAAAAATTTTCAAAGATGAAACCAAATGATGCTAGAAGTAGTAATGCTGGAATTCCAACACCAATTCCAGTCATCAACGAGCCACCAATATCAAGTATTCCCACAAGAGGTGCTTCAAGTAAGCGTGCTAGTAAAAATCCCGAAGCAAAGCTACTAGCACTTGAATAATCCCCCGTTTCTCTTCCCATTTTGAGCATCTCACCAATGAAAACTTCATTTAAAAGACCTACATTATGTTGTAAAAATAACTGTGTTGCACCAATAACGGAGGCGGAGGCCAAACCAAGTAAAATAATGAACATCCATTGCTTAAGTAACAATTCTTCAAATTTTTTCATGAGATACTTCTCCTTTCTAACCTAGCCCTAGTATGCTTAGTATACTCTCAAAGTAACCACGGAAATAGGAAATAAGCAAAATAATGGTTACAACAATGGTAATAAGGATACGAGAAGTATTGTTTTTAAAACCATTTTCTTGAATGGTATAGCCAAGTAAAATTCCCAAAACAGCACCCGGTAATGCATTCCCTGTAATAAGTTGCATAATCCCTGCAAGTAAAATAGCTGTAAATCCAACAGTATCACCCGCATCACATGCTGCCCAAATAAAAAGGAGCGGCATAACATAACTAATCATAAGTGCAGATGCGGGAGCTAGTATTCCAGCGGCCACAAGTGCAAGCTCAGTTGGAATAAGGGCTGAAACAGTATTGACAATAGATAAAAAAATCATTCCAACACATGCAGAAGCAATTCCCATTTTCGCAGGGTTCCCAAGCAAATCCTCAACATTTCGGCGATAGAATAAAGCTAGCAGTGATACTGCAAGATTAGGAATAACACGGTGAAAGACATCTTGAGTTAAGGCACCCGTCCCAAGACTTGTTGCAGCAGAGCTTAAGGCAAAACCACTACCAACTGTGGCATGTGACACACCATCACCTTTACTTGTATTGATATATCCAAGTGTCCTAAAAGCACCCATACCAATAGTATCGGGAGCATGAAACATCCGTGCAGCACCGGCACCGATGGCAAAGCCTCCCATAGCACCAATTAAAATTGATTTGAGTAAAATCTCTAACATATAATAGCCTCCATTTTGTAACTAAGCTTTTTTATTTGCAAAAAAAGCTTCTGTAATTTTCATGCCCAACTCCTCTGTATCCATAAAACCAAAACCAAGAACTTGGTATCCTTCTTTGATTGCTGTTTGACCAGCTTCAATTGAACGTAGATGGTGTTTTGCCTTATAGTCATATTTGTTTGCAGCAGTTATTGCTCCCGCACCACCACTTCCACAGAAGCTTAAGCCAAGATCAGCTTGATTTTCATACATAACATCACCAAGTTTCATATCAGCTGCCATCCCTTCAATAACAATGGCAACTCCTCCTGCCTTTTCAATTCCAGCGGCAATTTTTTTCCCTTGTCCCATTCGATGGCCAATAACAATAAGTGGTTTATCCATTTTCAATCATCCTTTCATTTTTATACTAATTGTGTCATATGAAGTAAAATCATCATACCCTCAAAATCTGTGAGTCCATCACCCGCATGCATTTCAATTTTGAGAATAACATCGCTACTTAGAAGTTTAGATTGATCATTTGCATCAAATGGTGGACATTCTTCTACGTATTGTGTTTTACTTTTAATCCGTTCATACAATGCATCTAAATGATTTTCAAGGACTTCTATTGCTGTTGTGTTGAGTTTCGATGGTGGCACTTGTTGTTTTATGTATGAAATTATTTCCATAAATTTTGCTCCTTTCGATAAAATTAATGGGGATTACTGGTAGACTGCTCCCAGCATTTTTATTTAAAATTAGAGACTTAGACAGCCACTAAATCTGTATGCGATTATATCATACCATGCTAACACATGCTCCGTCAATATAATATTATAACGTTATAACATTATAATGTATTTTAAAGCCAGAAAAAAAGTGAACTCTCTTTGATTCACTTCATTCATATTCACTTATAGATTAAAATACTGTATAGATCATGTATTAACAGCATAGATTTCAACCTGCACACTTCTTATAAGAATTATGTGGATGATTCAACATGTTTCACATATTATATTGGATTGAAAACCTATCCTGCTGTATCTCACATGGAGTTTCCGGCATAGGCACCATCCCTTTCTTTAAAAAATTTAAGAAGAGTTTTCTCTTGCATAAACCCTAGGAGAGTTATATATCTTCCTTACATATAGTATGACATATTTTGTAAGCATATTCAATATTATTTTTACAATTTAATGTTTTCAGATAGCTTTGTGATTGCGACATCAATAATATCCAGTGATTTAACCTCAAACTGCATCGTTAAAATAGCTTTGAGATGCTCTAGCTTACGTAATTTCTGTTTATTGGAATTTGTTGAGTTATTCAGATCAGCTATAACCATTTTTGAAAAATATTCGACAAAATAATTATAAGCATGTTCACGAATACTTCTTGTTGAAAGCTTCTCATCGGTTTCTACCATATAGCGTTTGACATCACTGTTTGTAAGTTTCTCAAACGTGTCTAAACGGATAAATTGTCCCATTTCAGTAGAATAGGCTTTATAGCGTTTCCGGACAAACTGTGTTGGCAAAATCAGACAGATTGTTATAGCAAGAACAATAAATGGGAAAAGAACAAAGGAATTATCCATAGATTCGTCCCCTCTCTTTAATCTTGTGGCTCAAGAACGATTTTACCCATACTTGGCATGATGGCACTAACTTTTCGAATTATGTATGAAATACCATCCACAATAACTTCCATTCCGACTGTTGCTGTAGTGAAAATAGTTGGATCAATTGGGAGGTCTTCTCCATTTTTGACTTCTAATACACCTTTTGTTAAGTTTTTAAGAGGGCGTCCAGCATATCCCGCACCACTATTTTTAGGAACGATTACAAGCATAACTGTTGTCATATTTTTATCTCCTTTTTTTCCATATTTGGATAAAACTATTATAGCATACTTTAGACTTTTGAGACAAGATATTCTAATATGAGCTCAAAAGTTGCCTCAACTGCCTCATAATGTGTGCGTTCCATACCATGGCTTGCACTGACACCAGGTCCAATTAATGCACCTTTGATATCATTAGATGCTTTAAGTGCTGCAGAAGTATCAGAGCTATAGCGTGGGTAAATATCCACAGCAAATGGCAATTTTTTTGCTTTTGCAAGTGTAATTAATTTTGAAGTGAGATCATAGTCATATGGCCCACTACTATCTTTTGCACAAATTGAAACTTGCTGCTCCGTGCAATTGAGATCAAGTCCAACACATCCCATATCAACAGAGAGGAGTTCTTCAATTTTTACTGGGAGAAATGACATACCATGTCCAACTTCTTCATATGTTGAAAAAAGAAAAACGGTATGCGTTGCAAGTTTGATATTATCCGTTTTAATTTTTTTGAGAAGTGCTAAAAAAATGATCACAGATATTTTATCATCAATGAATCGTGATTTTATATAGCCTGAAGGTGTTATTGTCATTTTGGGTTCATAGCAGACAAAATCACCAGTAGCAATTGAAAGTGCTTCAACATCTGCTTTAGAATGGACAACTTCATCCAGACGGACTTCAATTGTATCAAGTGTCCGCTCGATTGTTGTTGCATCCGGGTGGACATGTATTGCAGGAGCAATAGATATAATTGTTCCTGTATATATTTTCTTATCTCGGGTATAAATTTTACAATACTCGCCATCAAGTGTCGGGATGATTGGTGAGCCAATAGCTGTTAGTTTTAAAGTACCCTTTTCGGTAATCGAGCGTACCATAAGACCAAGAGTATCAACATGTGCACTTACTGCACGTGTGTAGTCTGTTTGTTCTCCTGGAATACAAATAAAGCCATTGCCTTTTGTTATAAATTCCATCGAAAAACCGATAGCTTTCACCTCTGATTCAAGATAGTCCATGGCAGCTTTTGTCATGCCTGATGGACTATCAATTTTGAATAATTCCATGGCTTTTTGGGAAATATAATTTTTCATATGTTTACCTCTTTTCTATAGGATATAGGACGGTATTTTTGAGTGCCCCACTCGTAATATCAAAAAATGAAACGCGGATACCATCATCTTCGGTTTCAATTATTGCATATGAGTTCACCAAACGCTCACTTGCATCACCAGGACAAACATAGAGCACATTATTTAGTAATTCAGAATATGGTGCAACACGGGTAGCACAAATGACAATGGACATCGTATCATCAAGGCTGGTAACAAATTCTGCCAAACGCCTAGGGCCATCTTGACCACGGTATTCAATATTATTCATAATAAGAATTTTTTGTTCTTCAATTGTAAGGATGTAGTCACGTAAATAATGTTGTTCAAAATCATCATTTCCACGAATTGTAATATAACCAGAAATGAATTCATTGGTGTAATCAACCATTGAATTCCCACAGTGGATAAAAATATCACAATGCTCTAAGTGGCGCTTACGTAAAAGTTCTAGCGGAGCAACCATCCCGCGGGTATTATAAAGAGCTAGTGCTCGCATAAGTATGTTCCTCTCTTTTCTTTTTAAAGAAGGGGTCGGTTAATAATAGCTTTAATGCTTTTGCTCGGTGGCTTACAAGATTCTTTTCTGCTTGGGTACTCTGAGCAAAAGTTTTTTCTAAATCAGAAGAAAAAAAGAGTGAATCATAGCCAAAGCCATCTAATCCTTGCTCGAAAGTTGTGATTTCACCCTCTGCTATGCCCTCAAATATAGCGAATGTGCCATCAGCACGAACAAGGGCAATAGCACAGATAAAAGTTGCTTTTCTATTTTTTGTATCTGATAAATTTTTTAATAGCAATGCACGATTTTGAGCATCAGATGCATCAAGACCTGCATAGCGTGAAGAGAAAATTCCAGGTGCCCCATTTAAAGTTACAACACTTAGTCCCGAATCATCAGCAATTACAGGCTTCTGGACAATTTCAAATAGTGCTTGTGCTTTAAGTAAGGCATTTTGAGCAAAAGTATTTCCCGTTTCCTCAACTTCGGGCATGAGATTACTTGAACTCGTAATAGTGATGCCAAGGGGACTTAGGAGTGCTTCGAAATCTTTTATTTTACCTTTATTTGT
This sequence comes from Erysipelotrichaceae bacterium, assembly GCA_003864555.1. Classification (GTDB taxonomy): domain Bacteria; phylum Bacillota_I; class Bacilli_A; order Culicoidibacterales; family Culicoidibacteraceae; genus BHER01. The sequence goes on from BHER01000003.1 coordinate 21,005, forward strand.
TGTCGCAATATAAATTGAATGCTCCATACTTATACACTCCTTTTGATTACAACTTTTTGAACGGGGAGCATATTTTTGTTGAGTTGTTTGATCATCAAAAAATACTCAAAGGAATTTAGGTTCCCGGTGGTTAAAAAAACCGAATCAGCAGGAGTACTAGAACTCTCATATACTAATTGCTGCACACAAGAAACAGCAGGATCAATTAGCTGGATATGCTCAGGTATGAGGAGACGAATTTCATCATAAAGAAATGGAAAATGTGTACATCCTAAAATTAGCATATCTGTATCAGGGGCTATTGCTGAAAGTGTCTTTACCAGTCCACCCTGAGATATAGTATTTGACTCAACATAGTCCACAAAAGATTGTGCTTCTACTTCTTGAACAAGACAATCCGTATTGAATTCAGCGATTTTTTGCTTATAAGCATGTGATTGAATGGTCATTTTTGTTGCGATAACAGCAACAGCATTTGAAAAACTCATTGTAGCAGCAATTGCTCCATGGCTCAAAATATCATGTATTATTAAAGTTGGGTAGCGCCTTTCAATTTTATCGATGACAGTTGCAACAAGGGTATTACAGGCAATGATGAGATGTTTAATTTTATAGGTGTCAACCAAAAAATCAATCATTTCATATGCAAGAATTTCGAGTTCAGCAATTGTTTTTGTGCCATAAGGATTATTTAAATTATCACCGAGATAGACAAAGGGGACTTCTTTCTCTTGTTTTTGCATTTCAGCAATGATGCTGAGTCCTCCGAAACCTGAGTCAATGATACCTATCATAATAATATTACTCCTTTCCTTTGAAAAATTCAAAAATAGATGTTGCAAGTTTTCTGGGGACTACTGCTTCAAGCTCAGTAATCGTTGCTTTTTTGATGTTGTTAATATGGACAAAGTGGGTTAGGAGTGCATTGCGCCGTGCATCTCCAATACCAGGAATAAGTGTTAACTCGGATGCAAAAGCAGATTCGATTCGCTTTTTACGATGGTAGTCTATAACAAAGCGATGGACTTCTTCTTGCATTTTAGCAAGTAAGCGAAATGCACTTGAGTTTGTTTTGAGGATATATTTTTTACCCGTATCATCGACGATTGCATCCGTCTTATGGCTACTATTTTTGCTAAGACCAATAAGCGGGATATTAATATTAAGCCCCTCTAATACTTCTTTGGCAACACGTACATGCCCAAGACCACCATCAACAATTAAAAGATCGGGGAGGCTTTGGTCTTCCATAATTTTACGATAAAATCTTCGATAGATCACCTCACGGAGTGCTTGATAATCATCTTGAGTAAGTGTCGTTGTAATTTTATATTTTCGATATTGTTTCCGATTTGGCTGGCCATTTGTGAATACAACAAGCCCACTAACAATATTGGCATGCTGGAGGTTTGCAGTATCGATGATTTCAATTGTATATGGACTTGCAATCCCTAAAATTTCACCAATTTTTTCTACTGCACCAACTGTATTATCATATTGATTTTGTGCAAGCAATGCTTTTTGCTCAAGGGCTTTAACTGCATTATCTTTAGCAAAAGTTACAAGCTCTTTTTTTGCACCACGCTTTGGTGCAAACCACTTCATTGTGGGAAATGATAATGGGAGTGGCCCTTCAAGCAAGCGCTCAAAAGTGTAAACTACTTTTGGTGGAATAACATCTTTTTTTTGATAAAACTGATGTAAATAGGAGTCAACACACTCGATAACATCTCTATTTTCGTAAACAAACACATCGCTCTCACGGGCAACAACCGACCCATCACGCACATGGAAAATTTGAATCGCCAAATAGGAGTCATTATTGGCATAGCCAATAATATCGGTATCTTCTAAAATGGATTGATGGGTCCCTTTTTTACTATAGATACTATCAACTGTGCTCAGCATATCTTTATATGTTTGTGCTTGCTCAAATTCGAGACTTGCAGATGAGCTTTTCATCTTTTGCATTAAAATTTCTTTTATTTTCTGCGGGTTTCCCCTTAAAAAATGAATAATCTCAGTAATATAGCTATCATAAACCCCGGGAGAAAATGTAATTTCACAGGGGCCAATACACTGTTTTATATGATAATATAAGCAAAAATGTTTAGGTAATTTGACACATTTTCTTAAAGGGTAGAGGTAATTTAACATCTCTAGTATTGTTCTTGCCTCACACGCACTAACATACGGACCAAAAAGATGCCGATACTTACTTTTTGGTTTTCGTGTTAGGATTAAACGAGGGTGTACTTCATCGGTTATTGCAATATAGGGATACGATTTATCATCTTTAAGTAAAATATTATAGCGCGGTTGATGCGCTTTGATGAGCTGACTTTCCAAAATAAGTGCCTCTGCTTCATTTTTGGTGATGATGAGTTCAAAATCTTCAATGTCTTCAATCATCTTTTGGACTTTACCAGCATGTGCGCCAATAAAATAAGAACTTACTCTTTTTTTAATATTTTTTGCTTTACCAACATAAATTATTTGATTTTTACTATTTTTCATTAAGTAACAACCGGAATTCTCAGGGAGAATTGCAAGTTTATCTTTTACTATCTGTGGATGCATATGCAAACTCCCTTTCACCGGTTAACGTTATTTTTTGAAATAGCTAATCATGATGAAGTGCTAGCTGTTCTGATTCTTTTTGCTCTTGATACTTTGTCATAAAAATATCGATATCATCGCTTATTTCTAGCATCGATGCATTTTTAAGTTTTGGTAATTCCTCGATACAGTGGAGTCCAAAATAATCGAGAAAATATGGTGTAATAGAAAATAATACAGGGTTCCCAGGAGATTGTTCACGCCCATATTCGGTTACGAGATCAAACATAAGTAATTTACGCAAAACACCATCAGAATTCACACCGCGAATATCCTCAATGGCTGCACGTGTTATGGGATGGTTATATGCAATAATTGCTAAGACTTCTAGTGCAGCATTTGATAGTTGCTGTACTTTAATTGTACTAAAAAAATGTTCATAGAAGCCCTTATGTATACTTTTTGTTGTCAGTTTATATTGCGTTCCAAAGCGTTTGAGTTGCAGGGCACTCGCATCATCATCATTAAATTTAGCTTTCAACTTGCTAAGTGCAACATCTAGGTCTTGCTGAGATTGGGAACATACGGTAAGGAGCTGTTCGATTTCAATACCATCGTCACCCACTAAAAATAAAAGTCCTTCAATTGCTGTTATATTTTTTATATTCATGAGTCCACCCTTTCCCCCTTGGATATCTAGCGTATCGATTAATTGTGATATTCAATTTTATATAGTTAATAGTATAGCATATTTTAGGTATTTATAAAAGAGACAACATTTGAGTAAAAAATGCTTTATTGTCATTTACGTAGTTCCATGATGATATCATCAAAGTTTTCAACTTGCAAGATGTGAATTTTTTGGGTACGTGCAAGTTGTAGTAAGGCTAAAAATGTTGTAACAATATATGGAATTTCTTTTTCAAAAAGAATCTCAGAAAGCAGTGTTTTTTCCTGTTTTTTAAGCTTTGTTTCGATGACTAAAATTTGTTCTTCCATCGTAATTTCTTGTCTCTCGATTGTAACAGCCTGAAAAGTTGTCTGGCGCTTACGCTGATACATCTTTTCAAATACTTTAACTAATTGATAGACATTGGGTTTATGTGTATCAGTTAGGAGCGTTTGATTTTGTACCCATTCGCTGACATCGCTAAAAGGTTTTGAGTAGACTTGCTGTCTTATATCTTCAAACTCTCGAAAGTCGCTAATAACATCTTTATACTTTTTATATTCAAGTAGACGTTGGATGAGTTCTTCACGAGGGTCAATTTCATCTGCATCTTCTAAATTTTTATTTTTAGGAAGGAGCAGGCGACTTTTCATCTCAATTAAGCGTGCTGACATCAAAAGATAGTCAGAGGCAATCTCAAGATTTAAATTTTTAAGTGAATCAAGATAGGTAATATATTGTTCGGTAATATCAGAAATGGAGATATCCATGATATCAACTTTAGATTTCTGGATGAGATGGAGTAAAATATCCAGAGGTCCTTCAAATTGTTCAGAGTGGATAATATAAGGCTGCTCACTTTTATGTATGGTCAAAGCTTCCGCATCCTTTCTAGTCAATAATTTCAAATATGAGTGTTGATGGTTCTTGTTTTGTCGCGACAATCACATAGGCATCTTCAATATAGGTAATTGCCTGTACTTCACCTTTACCATTACTATAAATATAGGCGAGAGGTTGATCTTTTTCAATTGTATCGCCAACTTTTCGACAAAGTTCAATTCCAACTGAATGGTCAATAATATCTGTAATTGTTTCCCGGCCGGCGCCAAGAATCATTGCCGCAATCCCAATTTCTTCTGCTTTTATTTTTTGAATATTACCAGATTTACGAGCGAGGACAGGGATTTTATGTTTTGCTTGTTTAAAAGGTTTGCTAGGATCAGCACCTTGTGCAGAGATGAATTCATAAAATTTTGCTAAGGCTGATCCATTTTCTATCGCAGCAAGTAATTTTTGATAGGCATCATCTAAGCTTATAGCGTTATCGGCATAAAAAACCATATAGCTCCCAATTTGAAGGCAAATTTCTGTGAGATCTTTTGGACCATGGCCTTTTAGTGTAGCAATAACTTCTTCTAATTCAAGAGAATTTCCAATTTTATAACCGAGTGGCTCATCCATATTTGTTAGGAATGCGAGTGTTTTGCGTCCAACAGTATTTCCAATGTCGACCATCATTTTTGCAAGTGTGCGTGCATCTTCTTGTGTTTTCATGAAAGCACCATCACCAACTTTAACATCAAGACAGATAATATCACTACCAGCAGCAATTTTTTTTGACATAATTGAGCTAGCAATCAAAGGGATAATATTAACTGTCCCTGTGACATCACGTAGTGCATAAAGCTTTTTATCAGCAGGAGTCAAGTTTCCCGTTTGGCCAATAATCGCAAGCCCAATATCATTGACCTGTTTGATAAAGTTTGCTTCCGATAGTTCAACATTGAAGTTGTCATATGCCTCAAGTTTATCTATTGTTCCCCCCGTATGTCCAAGTCCACGCCCACTCATCTTCGCAACATTTGTTCCCACTGCTGCAACAAGAGGTCCAAGCACAAGAGATGTTTTATCTCCTACTCCACCTGTTGAGTGTTTATCAGCTTTTTTGCCTTTGATTGAAGAAAGATCAAGCATATCACCAGAATGGGCCATAGCCATTGTGAGGGTTGCTGTTTCAACGGCATCCATTCCTTGGAAAAATAGTGCCATAAGTAAGCTACTTACTTGGTAATCAGGGATATTCCCTTTGGTATATTCACTAATAAAAAATTGTATCTCTGCCTCACTTAGTGTACCACCATCTCTTTTTTTGGTAATAATATCAACAAACCGCATTATTTTTCCTCCTTCAATCTTTGGACTAAAAGTCTTATTCTTACTCTATTATAACATAGATATCCCCATTTTCTGCCTTATTCTTGTCTTCAATATACTCAAAAAAGCAGAACAGCCCACTGAATGGTTGTTCTGCTTTTATCCTATTTTAATCCTCGTAGATTGCCCCGCGGACGATTGCGCCATATTGCTTTTTACTCTGTTTGAGAATTTGTTGAATAAGCATATCAATTTCATCATTTTTTAATGATTGATTCCTGTTGTTAAAACGGAATTTCAATGAAACTGATTTCAAACTGCTATCAATATTTTCACCTTCGTAGACATCAAATACGATGATGTCTTGGCAATCAGTGCCCGCATATTCCCAAATTGTATTCAGTAGGGTTTGGATGGCAATGCGCTTATCCATCACAAAAGCTAGGTCTCTTTCAATATTGGGTTGGTTACTAATAGTCTGGTAACTTATGGCATTAGCCTTAGTTGTAATCGCAAAATCAATGATTTTCCCTAAATTGAGTTCTCCAAAATAGAGCTGTTCACTCACCGCTAAATCTTTGGCAAGCGATGGATGAATTTTCCCAATTGTTCCAATATATGTGTTTTCTAGATAAAGATCTGCTGCAAGTTTAGGGTGAAAAACTTCATGTGTTGTTGTCCGATATTCAAAATTTACTGCAAGATTTGGAAAGGCATCGCTCACTATTCCTTTGAGTAAAAAGAAATCCGTTGGCACGCTTGTCCGATAAAGGACATCATCTAACAATTTCCCAAACGAACCAAATGAGAGCGTTTTTTTAATGGTATTTGAACCATATAAATCTGATATTTCATAAAATTGTGCACTTTGAAATCCACGATTGAAATGGTATTGCAAAACTTCAATTATTGAGCTATATGTCGTTGTTTTGAGTGTTGTCCGCTCATTATTGAGCGGATAGAGAATTTCTAGTGGTTCAAGCACATCCCCATAGGCACCAAGTGTTGCCTTTTTTTTGTGTGCTAATGTATATGTTAGAATTTCTTGAAGACCCATTGCCTGTAGCTTTCTATGTAGATTTGTAAGTTCAAGCTCCTCTTCTGTTTTAAAAACTGGGCGGATAGTATCAATTGGTAAGATATTTGGTAGCTTATCAAAGCCATAAATGCGGGAAACTTCTTCAGCAATATCTTCAAAAGTATGTAAATCTAAACGCCATGAAGGTGGTGTAACTGTGTAGCTATTTTCTGAAAAGCTTACAGCACAGCCAAGATTTTCAAGTGTTTTTTGAATAAATTGTTGTTCCAAAGATACACCAATTTTATTTTCAAGTTTTAGATGGGAACAGCAGATTTTTTGTTGTGTTGTTGCTGATTTTTTGGCAATAATTATCTTGTTGCCAATTGTTGCATTCGCATACTTGGCTAAGAGTTCTGCTGCTAGTGCTAGTGCTAATGCTGGCACAGTCGCATCAATACCTTTTTCAAAACGCTGGCTGGCATCACTTCTCAAGTTGAAATGGGTAGCAGTTTTGCGAATTGCGACAGGATCAAAAATTGCTGATTCTACTGCAATTGTAGTAGTTTTAGTATCTATTTCAGTCGATTTCCCCCCCATAACTCCTGCAAGTGCTATGGGATTATTGGGTGTTGCAATAATGATATCTTCTGGGGTTAATTGTCTCATTTTACCATCAAGTGTTTCAAGCAGCTCAAGTTCGCATGCTTGGCGGACAACAAGGGTATCTGTTGCAAGTTTATTTGCATCAAAAGCATGTAATGGTTGTCCTAAAAAGAGCATAATATAATTTGTAATGTCAACAATATTATTGATTGGTCGCATACCACTTGCAATGAGGAATCCTTGCATCCAAAGTGGCGATGGCTTAACTACTAAGTTTTCAAATACAAGGAGTTCATAATTTTTTACGCCATCGCTTTCAATTAAGCAGTTTTGTATCTGTAAACCAGCTTTTGGGGCCCCAAGAACTTGCTTTTTTTCAAAATGTTCAATAGCTATCTTCTTTTCAAAAAGCGCTGCGACTTCATATGCTACACCGCGGTAACTTAGGCAGTCTGCTCGATTAGGAGTAATACTTAAATCAAATACTGTGGTATCAAGTTCTAACGCTGCTGCTGCAGAAGTTCCAATCACAACTAATTCATCTTCAAAAAGATAGATACCATCTTTATACCGGGGATCTACAAATTTTTCTTCTAAACCAATTTCCTGAAGTGAACAGAGCATTCCTGTGGAATCAATGCCACGGATATTTCTTTTTTCAATAGTGATACCACTTGGAAGTGTTGTACCAACGAGTGCAACAATTACAAATTTACCCGCAGCAACATTTGGGGCACCACAGACAATAGTTAAGACTTCTAACCCCACATCAACTGTACAAATATTGAGTTTGTCAGCATCCGGGTGTTGCCCACATGTGAGCACTTGGCCAACAATATACCCACAATTGGGGAGCAGTTGGCTAATACTTTCAACTTCTAAACCACCATAACATGATAATTTTTCGCTTAAAGCATTATCTGAAATATCCGTCAGATCTACGAGTGTATTTAATTTTTTTCTTGAAATCAGCATAATTCTTCTCCTTTTTAACGATTAAATTGTTTTAAAAAATTGAGGTCATTTGTATAAAAATTGCGGATATCCTCAACACCATACTTTAACATAGCTACACGATCAGGTCCCATACCAAATGCGAAACCACTATATTTGGCACTATCAATTCCAGCAATTTCTAATAATTGTGGATGCACAAGACCAGCACCTAAAATTTCAATATAGCCTGGGCCTTTACAAATATTGCACCCTGACCCACCACATTTCGCACATGAGACATCCACTTCTACTCCCGGTTCAACAAATGGAAAGTATGATGGTCGCATGCGGATTTTTCGCCCCTCACCAAAAAGATGGTCAACGAAGGCTTGTAATGTTCCTCTTAGCTGTGCCATTGAAATGTTTTCGCCAATATACATTCCCTCAATTTGCATAAATTGGTGTGAATGTGTTGCATCATCATCATCACGCCGATAGACTTTCCCTGGCGAAATAAACTTTATGGGGAAGTTGTTAACATCTGCTTTTTCTAAGGTTCTTGCTTGCACACCAGAAGTATGCGTCCGCAAAAGTTGTTCTGGACTAATATAAAAAGTATCTTGCATATCCCGAGCAGGATGGTTTTTGGGGATATTAACTGCCTCAAAATTATAATAATCTAATTCAACTTCCGGTCCTTGTATTGTCTGATAGCCCATTGTTGAAAAGAAGTCTTCAATATCTCGCACAATTTGATTAAGGGGATGAAACCCTGTATATTTGGGCATAATTCTCCCCGGAAGTGTGATATCAATTGACTCACTTGCAATTTTTTCTTCAACGATTTTTATTTCAAGTTCTGCTTTTTTAGCATCAACTAAGGCAGAAATTTCTGTTTTAATGGTATTAACATACTGTCCCATCTCTTTTCGTTGCTCATTTGTAAGTGTCCGCATTTGTTGCATTACTTCTTGAATTGGTCCTTTTTTTCCAAGAAATTGTATTCTAATTTCTTCTAATTTTTTGAATTCATTGGCATCGGTAATCTCTGATATTTTGTTTTTGGCATTATCGAGCATTTCTTGTAATTGCTTATTCATATTTTCATTCCTCTTCATTTTTTTTAAGAAAAAAGTCCCCACTGCTCACGAAGAACAACAGGGACGAAAACCGTGGTACCACCCATATTTCTCAAAGTATTGCTACTTCAAGCTTTATTTCCTGCTAACGGTGGAAACCCGACTTATTTTGCTATTGCTTTACATAAGTTGCTCAAAAAACGAATTCACTGTTTGGATTTAAGAAGCTTACACCCTAACTTCTCTCTCTATAAAATCACTAGACAGCTACTACTTTTTTATCAAAGCTTTATCTATTCACATGTATTCTATCAAAAATAGCAATCTTTTTCAAGATGTATTAGTTAAATTTAATCATAGTAAATTTTCAAGAATTTTTTTTGCCGTTTTTCGTCGAGACCTTTTTCAATGCAAGTGGGGTCAAATTGCTCCATATTTTTGATGAGCAGTGAAATATCCGGGGTAATTTTTATCGTTTTCTTATTTTTTTTCAAGAGTTTTTCTTTCATGTCTTCATCCATTTCATTTGTCTGAGGGAATGAAAAACATTGGAC
>BHER01000004.1 GCA_003864555.1 Erysipelotrichaceae bacterium
TAATAGAATAATTTAAAAACATGCAGTAGAGGAAGCGGTATTAAAGGGGGAATGGATAAGTATCCGCTATTTTTATGTAGTCTAAGCTTTTTTCTAAGAAAAATATGATATAATAATAGAAAAAGTATCCCCTATTTATACCAGAGTAGAGGGAGTAGGAGTGGTAATAATGTCTAAAATTAGCTTTGATTACATTGAGAAAAGTGTACGTGATTATACCGTTATTGATTTTGAAACGACGGGGCTTTATCCGACAACTGATGATATTATCCAAGTCGGTGCCATCAAATACCGCGATAATCAGGCGGTAGAGGAATTTTGTTGCTTTGTGCGACCAACACGGAAAGCGATTAGCCCAATTATTACACGCATTACTGGAATTACACCTGAGGCTGTTGCCGATGCGAATGCAATTCACGTTGTGACTGCAGACTTATTAGACTTCATAACAGGCGAAATACTCGTAGCCCATAATGCAAGCTTTGATGTCGGTTTTCTAAAATATGCGCTCCAACATGCAGCACCACGTGGCGTGTATGAATTTGAGGTCATCGATACACTCAAATGGGCACGTAAATGCATCCCAACACCTAACCATAAATTGGAAACACTCAAAGAGTATCTTGGGATTGATGCAATTTCACATGATGCGGCAGCAGATTGTTTTGTAACGGGCATGCTGTATGAGCATTTGAAGATACTCGGCTAGTGGTGATGCCTAGTGATTTGATGCTCGAGGGTAAAAAGCGTAAAATTTTATTGACGGACAGCTCTTTTTTTGCTAAAATAGTCAAGTATGGTGCCATAGCCAAGTGGTAAGGCGTGGGACTGCAACTCCCTGACCGTCGGTTCAAATCCGTCTGGCACCTCCATATGAAAACATTCTAGTAGCAGGGCTTAATAGCTTTGTTGCTTTTTTTTATGTCCTGAATTGTCACTTTAAATTAGACACCCATATAAAAAGATGTGATTATCAAAAATGGTGTGTGAATATATGACGCATTTTGGGGTTCCAACCAAATTGTGTCTTTTTTTATTGTCATTTTACATTGTCTGATTTAATTATCCAATTCAGGGTTTAAAAAAGCTTGTAATCCTGAGATCAACGTGGTAATATTAAAACAACAGTTGAACAACCATTCAACTAAAGAAGAAGAGGAGAACAAAGGCTGAGCCGGAGGGATTAGCAATTTGTGCTGCGCATGCAATGAAAGGGATGGATACAAATATGAAAATTATAACATTAGTTGAAAATACAAAAAAAGACAAGACTTTAAAATCTGCGCACGGCTTATCTTTTTATATAGAATGGGGAGCAAGGAAAATTCTTTTTGATGTCGGCCCATCACGAGCATATATTGATAATGCTGAAAAAATGGGAATCAATTTAGCTGCTGTCGATACTATCATCATTTCCCACGGACATTCTGATCATTGTGGTGGTCTGAAATATATAACATTGGTTAATACAAAGGCTGTAATATATCTTTCAGAAAAAGCGGTAGAACCCCATTGGTTACAGCTCCTATTTTTTAATATTGATGTAGGCATTGATTTAAAATGGTTAGTCCCGCTAAAGGATAGAATTGTTTTTATCCAAGAAAAAAAAGAGATATTTTCAAATGCATTTATTATCCTCATTAGCCCAACATATAAAAACCTTGCTAAAAATTTAAGGAAAGGCAAACAAAAAGAAGTAGATGATTTTGCCCATGAGATGATATTTGTAATAGCAAGAAGCAGTGGCTTAGTGGTATTTAGTGGCTGTAGTCATAATGGGATTACGGAAATAGCAGAAATAGCAATCAAGGAATTTGAGAATCAAAAGATACTCGCTTTATTTGGTGGCTTTCATTTTATTAAACTCCCTTTTATCAATAATTTAGGCAAATCAAAAACGGAGATTGGGCAGATAGCATCTGAACTCATGCAGATGCCTATTGAAAAAATGTATTCATGTCACTGTACAGGGAATAGAGGAAATAGATATTTGAAAGAAATATTAGGAGATAAACTTGAGGTGCTTTTTACTGGTGCGATTGTATCAATAAATACATAAACAAGTTTCAAAAAGCTTCGGGGGAAAAGTTTTGAAAAATTATCAATATTTCATGAGACGAAGGTATATTACGATCCACATCCCCCTAAAAAAAGACTGCTAAAGACTTTCGCTCGGATGCGATTGTCTTTAGCAGTCTTTTTAGGTATCCAATAAGGATCGCTTATTTAGTTTCAACTATTTGAGCAAAGGATTCAAGTTTTTGTGCAAAGTTGTCCATATCCGCTGATAGCGTTTGAACCATGGTAGCAAGTTTTGTTTCTTGTTCGCTAAGTTTTGTAGATAGGCTTACAATTTCTGGCGTGAAATCGGTTTGGCCAAGAGCAATCTTCTCTTGTAATTGTTGAATTTCACTGTATAAATCTAGATGGTCAACAATGCGGCCTTTTCCCCAGAAAAGACGACTTGGATCTTGCTTGAGTACATAATCAGTGAAGTAGCGATAGGTCTCATTGGAAAATGAATAGGCATACCAGTTATTATCGATTAGGAAGAGACTTTCATCCAAAGCATGTGCGCCATTTTTTTGTTCAAGGCTTGTAATTGCTGTAGTGAGGGCATCGACATTTATTTGATACTGTTGATGGGGCATAATTTCAGTATCTTCCCATGTTAAGCGGACAAAAGTATCTTGGGCATATTTGAAGAGTACTGTTAATTGTTTATTCCAGGTATCAGCTTTTAGGCGTGCATCCAAAATAGTTGCACTATCCCCTTTTACCAAGTCATCAGCATACCTTTTATTTTCTGCTGTGATGGCATGGTAAATTATCTTAGCATTTGCTTCAAGTGGTTTGAAATCATATTCGGGTAAATCCTGTTTATAAACTGCTAACCTTTGAGTAAAATCGAAGGGCATAATTGAGACTTGGTCGAAGGCTAAAACCATCAAGCCATACATATTTAAATGAAATTTCATGACCTTAGGATTATATGTCTCGTGGTTATCAAGTTGGCTATGGTAGTAGTTTTGAGAGAAAGTACCACTATCAAAATCATTACGTAAAGCCGGAACCCCCGCTAGTGAATAAGAGTAGTCATCAGACCATGTACGCAGACCACCAGTAACTTTTACACCATCAGGATAAGCACCACTAACTTCGGGAATACGGTGTATCCAGTCTGTTAAAAAACTTTCGTACTCATAGACTGTTCTAATTTCGTCTATCGGTTCATGTTCATAGGCAGGGAGCTCAAAATTAATGTCGACAAACGCTTTGCCTACCCATTCAGGATGTAAATTGAAAATCTGATTATATGCACCAGTTGACCAATCATAGCGCGTATTGACTGCTCCCCATTCTTCGGCTGCATGTGATAAAAAGATAAGTGTTTTATCCGGTTGTACCCCCGATTCAACAAAAGCCTTAGCAATACCGAGTGAAAGACCAACTGCTGCATTATTATCTTGGAATCCATCAAAGTAGACATCATAATGTGAGGTTACTAAAATATAATCATCCGGATTGCTCCCAATAATTTTTCCACTAACATTATAAGCAATCTGATCAGGTGTAATAATCGATTTTGCATCAAGTGTGATGCCAATTGAATTTGAATCTCCAAGATTTTCACGGAGAATAGTTGCATCTTTTTTACTCATTGAAAAAGCAACAGCATCACTTGGCCCGCAAATATCTTGGGCATTGAGTGCTTCATCGGATGCTTCTGAATAACCAGCATTTTGGATAGCGATTACTCCAGCTGCTCCACGGGTATGAGCCTCGTAAGCTGGGTAGTTTATCCACCACTCGTCCCGTTGGTTGATATCGATTAAAACAAATTTACCAGCAACATCTAACCCATCTAAATCAGCAGCAGTCCCTTGATTTCCATCGATAATTTCAAAGCTTTTTGGACCTTGGGTATCAATATGTGTAGCATATGCTCCCATAACAATATCAATTGTTTCTCCTTGTCTAGTTGTATAGCTTAGATTTGCTTTTTCAAAGGTCCAAGCATCAACTGTAAAAGGTTCTTTTAGGACATTAGTTAAACCAATTTCTGCCATTTCAGAGACGAGCATATCAGCAGCAGCGTGTTCAGCATCTGATCCAGCTGTCCGATAACCTAATATAGGGTTTGTCTTATAATCAAGAAGTTTTTTGGTAATACTATGTGCATATTGCTCATCAACAGCACGAAGATAGGCAAGTTCATTTGCATCATAGTTAATTTTTGCGGGCATACAGGCAGTAAGCAGGAGGGCAACTAATAGTCCAATAGTAGTAGTTTGTAAATTTTTCATTGTTTAAATTCCTCTTTCATGGATAAATAATGCTATTTTTCAGCATTTATTAGATATTTTCGAAGTAAGGTAAGTATGGCTATTTTGACTGTAGTGTGGCATTAAATTTTATATCGTGAAAATAATATTCACAGAAGTTAAGAGGGGATTATAGCAGAAAAAGAATAACAGCGAAATACTGTTATTCTTTTTCAATTTTTGCTATTCAGCTAAAATAGCATCATATTTTTCCAAGAAAGCACTGGGGTTATCAAAGTATTCACTCAAGATTACCAATACACCATTTTCCGTATTTTTTGGTGCATGCAATGGCGAGAGTGCTTTAATTTCTGCTGTTGCGTTTTCCATCACAAACCCATATTTTGCATATTTCAACATATGGCTATCATTATCACCATCACCAAATACTAACATTTGATCAGGACTAATTCCAAAATGTTCTCCAAGTTGGCGCAAACCATTTGCTTTATTGAGCCCGGGGATGAGTAAATCAATATCACCATGGCCACTAGAAACTGCCTCAACAGTATCTGCATATGTTGTTCGAAAAAGTGCTAGTAGAGCATCATATTCAGAAAGCGGACAATGGAGTGCAAATTTGAATAGTTTATCATCAATTTCAGCAAGTGATGTAACTTTTTCTAAGCGGTGGTAGTAGTGACCTATTGTCTCATAGAAATCTTCATCCACATCGGCAAAGGCATACGCACTTTTTTGTCCACAAACGATGAAATGTGTGTTCGGGATACTGTGAATGAGTGTAATCATTTTTTCAACGACACCCGCTGGAAATTCACCAACAGCAATTGGCATGTTTGTTGCAAGGATATATGCACCATTATCAGCAACATACGAGATATCTTCAAAAATATCTGGATGGAATGAGGCAAGTTGGTAATATTGATTACCACTTGCAACAACGAACTCAATTCCAGCTGCAAGCATTTTTTCATAGAGCTTAGCAAAACATTTACGATCATAGTCTTTTGTATCACTTAAAAATGTACCATCCATATCGACTGCAATAAGTTTAATAGCCATGAGAAAGCCTCCTTTAAAGTATATAGAATAGTATAACATGGAAAGTAGTCGCATGTTTTCAAATTATGAAAAAAATAATAATGTGGATGCATAAAAATGCATTTATTTGGATTTTCCAGCAATAAGCTTTTTTTTTGCCCATAGTGAGGGAAAACAATTGAGTTTTTGTAAGCGTTTTATTATGATACTCTTAGAACGGGGTGAGAGTAGTGTATTTAACAAGGCGTCAAAGCGATATTTTACTTTATCTACTTGCAAATAAAACAGTACATATCAGCAAACTATCGAAAGATTTAGCATTTTCAACAAAGACTATTCGCAAAGAAATTAGAATACTTGATGGGATGCTTGCTCCATATCATAGTAAAATTGTGCGCAATGACACAAAAATGCTTACTTTCGAAACAGAGAAAACACATGCTTGGTGGATACACAAAATACCTCAAATGCAAGCTTTCACAGTAGAACAACGCATCAAATTGTATTTGCTTTGGTCGGAAAAAACGACAACAATTCAAGAACTTTCCGATGCATTATTTTACACGAAATCGGCAGTTGAAAAGCTACTTGCAAGTACGGCTTTTGCAACATTCCCCTTAAATAAACGCCGAAATGTTGGAATAAGTTATAGTGGTACAGATAGCCAACGCCTTTTAGCAATCATTGCGTTGCTAGGTCAAGTTGTTTTCTATAATGGACTCCTGCTGCAGATGCTTGAGGTGTTGGAAACAATCCCCATACCTCAGTACAACGCTGCTGTGGTACGTGCGCTTTATGTTGCAATCCACAGCTTTTTTGAAGAGGCAGTGGATGTGACATACAGTGATAGCTCTAAAAAACAGTTATTTATTGCACTCGTAGCGCTCGTCTTTTTGAAAAGTACCAGTGAGGTTATTGAGGTTGATGCCGAAACGCAACGACTACGTATGCATATTACGAATATTGTACCTTTAGGCAACCACGTACTTGTTGCGAAAATAGTCGCAGATTTAAGAAAAAAAATGGCAGGTGAAAAACAAGACCAAGAGCAAACAGCAAAGGTGTTATGTGAGCGGATGATCATAGTAGTCGAACAAGGCCTCCAGATAGAGCTTTTAACCGAAGAACTTTTAAAAAAGCGGTTAGTTCAACATATTGCGGATACATTGATGCATACGACCAAAAGCAAAGATGAGGGGATGATGGACCAAAGCCATCTACAGATTATGGCGATGTTTCGGGTGCGTTATGCCCTTGCATTTGAAGCAGGGAAACTTGCCATTACAGTCCTTGAGCAACATATTGGCTATCTGCTGCAAACGGATGTAGAGGTACTCTATCTCGGTCTCTATTTTCAATTGCTCTTTGACTTTACAGAAAGTTATGAGCAGGAAGGATTACTTGTTGCAATTATTTGCGAACATGGTTTTGGTCTGTCGCATTTTATTGGCGAGCGTCTACAGCGGCATTTTCTAGAAATCCAAACGGTACGTTGCAATTCTGTTTTTGAGCTATTACACCAACCAGAAATTTTTATGGAGGTTGATATGATTTTTTCAACAATTGATGGTCTACATGTTAGTGGGGACCTTGCAGAGAAGTTTTTTTCAATTTCGCCTTTATTAGATAATACGGATATTGCCGAAATTACCCGCTATCTTGCCAGCGGGTCAAAAAAACAATATTTTAGAGAACTTGCATATCCAATTATTGAAATTAAAGGGAGTTATCAATCAAAAGAACAGCTTTTAAGGCAAATTACAGCTAAGCTTATCGATGCGAAGTATGTAACGGCACAATACCATACAAGCCTAATGGAGCGCGAAGAAATCGCACCAACTGGGTTTGGATCACTTGCAATTCCACATGGTGCAGTTGCGCATGTACTCAAATCAACAGTTGTTATTGTAACATTATTGCAGCCACTTGCGTGGGGAGATGCAAATGTTGAATTGGTCTGCTTATTTGTTGCAACAAAGTCTGACTTACGGGCAAAAAAGCAACAGATTGGTCAACTATATCAAGCATTGGCTGATGACAATTATGTAAAAAAAATCGTTGAACAACAAACAAAAGCAGGAGTTATCAAATTACTGCAACAATAATAAATAAATAAATGAATAAATGAAGGAGTTTTAATAATGGATACAAAAATGAAAATTCAGGGATTTGGTCGTTTTCTCTCAGGTATGGTTATGCCCAATATTGGTGCATTCATTGCTTGGGGGTTACTCACGGCAATTTTTATTCCCACAGGTTGGTTTCCAAATGAGCAACTCGCCGAGATGGTTGGCCCGATGATTACTTATTTACTCCCACTTTTAATTGCCTATACGGGTGGGAAACTCGTAGCGGGCGAACGTGGTGGTGTGGTTGGTGCAATTGCAGCTATTGGTGTGATTGTTGGAACCGATATGCCAATGTTTTTAGGTGCTATGGTAATTGGTCCTCTTGGAGGGTATCTCATCAAACAATTTGATGCTTTTTTTGGCAATAAGATCAAAGTTGGCTTTGAAATGTTAGTCAATAATTTCAGCGTAGGGATTATTGGACTGATTTTAGCAATCCTTGCCTACTTTATAGTTGGCCCACTTATGGAGGGTGTTAGCGTAGCACTTGGTGTAGGTGTTGGCTTTTTAGTTAATAATGGACTTTTATTTTTAACAAGTATCTTAGTTGAACCAGCAAAAGTCCTCTTTTTAAATAATGCTATCAACCACGGTATTTTCTCACCCCTTGGCTTAGAAGAAGCAGCTGTATTAGGGAAATCGATTTTTTTCCTTATTGAAACAAATCCTGGACCTGGACTTGGACTTCTACTAGCGTATTGTGTTTTTGGTAAGGGAAGTGCCAAAAGTACTGCTCCGGGAGCAGTTATCATTCATTTTTTTGGCGGGATACATGAAATCTATTTCCCTTATATTCTCATGAACCCAAAACTTATACTTGCAGTTATTGCAGGTGGGATGACTGGGGTCTTAACATTTTCACTCACGGGGGCGGGACTCGTTTCATCACCCTCACCTGGTTCAATTTTAGCACTTGCAGCAATGGCACCAAAAGGTGGACTCATGCCTGTATTAAGTGGCGTATTTTCAGCAACACTTGTAAGTTTTGGGATTGCATCACTACTTTTAAAAGTAGCACCGCAAAAAGAAGAAGAGGATTTTGCACAAATGCAGGCAGAGACTGCAAAGCAAAAAGCTATTGCTAAAGGCCTAGCGCCACAAAAGCAAGTAATCACGACAATTATCGTAGCATGTGATGCTGGGATGGGATCAAGTGCAATGGGGGCAACGATGCTCAGAAAGCAGCTCGCACACGCCGGTCTTGATATCTTAGTTGAAAATAGAGCAATTGATCGTCTTGATACGACTGCAGATTTAGTAATCACCCATGCATCGCTAGTCGATCGGGCAAAAGCACGCATTGGTGACACTAAAATTATTACACTGACAAATTTTATGGATGCCTCTTTCTATGAAACCGTTGTGGAGGAGTTGAAATAATGGCAAAACTTTTACAGATTGGCGCCGGCAATATTGGCCGTGGCTTTATCGCCAGGTTATTTTATAATAATGGCTATGACATCATGTTTGCCGATGTTGACTTAGAAATGGTATCGCTATTAAATGCTCGAAAACAATATCTCGTTGAGGTGAGTATGCAGGAGATACAGCAGGAGTATATTGTGCTTGAGAGCGCATGTGATTCAAATGATAGTACAGCATTTCAAACATGTTTTAGAAATGCTAGTATCATAACAACTGCAGTGGGAGCATCTATTTTGAAATATGTTGCCGAAAACATAGCAACAGCAATTAAAGTGAAAATGCAGCAAGAGGATTGGCGCAAGCAGACGATTATTGCTTGTGAGAATTATATTCGTGCAAGTAGTTATTTAAAAGAACTTGTCTTCAAAAAGTTGACCTCAGATGAGCAAGCCTTCTGTAAAAAGACGATCACGTTTGCTGATTGTGCAGTTGATTGTATTGTCCCCCCAAGCCATACAGAAAATAGGACAACTGTACGTGTTGAGCAGTTTTATGAGCTTGTTATTGAACAAACCGGAATTGTTGATTTAGAATTACTCGCAATACCGGATATTATTTTTACAGAAGATGTGATCCCTTTTATTGAACGGAAGCTTTTTACACTCAATGCAGCTCATGCAACAACAGCATACTTAGGGCATTATTTGGATTATCATTTGATTGATGAAGCTATTGCTGATCCACGTATTCGCCTGTTTATCACAAAAATGATGGAAAAAAATGGTGAAATTCTCTGCCAAAAACATGGATTTGATCCGCAAGCCCACGCCATCTATATTGATAAAATTATAACCCGCTTTGATAATCGCTTCTTAGCTGATGATGTAGCACGTGTGGGTCGAGACTTGTTACGTAAAATCCGTAATAATGAACGCCTGATTGCTCCAATCAATGAGGGGTTGAAACTTGGCATCAATTGTGAGATACTGTATCAAGTAGTTGCCATCGCACTCCACTATATTAATAATCAGGAGCTTGACACCCTGATTGTTCAGCGGCTATTTGATACACGTGATATAGAACCGACGCTGCGTTATCTAACGGGGCTTGAAGATACAGTAGCTATTGAAGCTATTGCATCCGCATACATGAGAATAGAGAAAGAAGGAATAACATGGATTTTCCAGTACTCGTAAAAGAACGTATTGTTCAAAAAAAAAGTATAGCCAATTTTGAACAAGCACTTGAGATTCTTGGACAACCTTTGATTGAGGGGGGGTATATTACTGAGAGCTATCTTCGAGGAATCACAGATAGCCTTGGGAAAAATGGACCGTATTTCGTGATTGCTCCTAAAATAGCATTACCCCATGCACAAGCGCAAGGAAATGTTTTAGCACTTGGGCTTTCTGTTTTGCGAGTAGAACAAGCAGTTACGATTTTTGACCGGGAGGTCAATCTCTTTATTATGTTGGCGGCTCCCGATGGTGATGCGCATCTGAAGATTTTATCAAGATTAGTAGATGTGATGGATACAGAGGAAAAACAAGAATTTCTACTAGCCTGTCCGGTAGAAGCATTACAGGATATTTTACTGCAGGATTGGAAATGACGCAGAAAGTCACTGTCCATCCATAGTAAAAAAAACCACTTGTAATGAACTCAATTATTAGAACTAAATAAAATGAAGTAATAAAGCTTATCAAGGATTGATTTCTGTCTTGAACAGGAGTCAGTCCTTTTAATTTTATTCTCATACATTGATTATTTTGGGGTAGGCTTGACTAGGATAAATAAAGGATGAAATGTCTTACTAAGGATAGAAAATCATGTTATACTATATATAATACAGAAGAAAGAAGGGGTTATATGCAATTCGTTTTTTATCTTGCAGTGTTGGTAACAATCCTTTTTATTGTTAAACTGATTTTAACGATGATTGGCATTGGTTCCGAAAGTGATGTAGATATAGACATAGATTTGGAGGTTGATGGGAGCATTACGACTGAACAGGCAGTAGATGGCGGATCGGATGCTACTTATGTGTTATTTACACTAGATAGTATTCTTGCATTCCTGATGGTCTTTTTATGGACTTTTTTGATGTGCGTAAATCAATTAGGGTTCTCACTCATCCTTTCACTTATGATTTCCCTCGTTTGTGCGCTTATCATCGTGATCCTCTATTCGTTTCTCATATCGAAAGTTAGAAAATTAGAAACCCCCGAAGTAGTGGATATGTATCCCGAAGTTGAGCAACAAGGAATAATGTATCTTTCAACGCAAACAGGGAAAGGGAAAGCAAAATTTTCTGTCGACGGAAAATATGTAATTTATGATGTGTATGCGCAAACGAATGAACTCACAACAGGAATGCGTGTGTATGTTACAAAAATAGAAAAAGACTTTATCACTGTTCAAGTACTAGAAAATAATAATAAATAAATAGGAGGAAATTAAATGGAAGCAATTATTCTTATATTTGTCATTGTCATCATCTTTTTTTCAATTTTGAATCTTATCGCAACACGTTATAAACGTTGTCCATCCAATAAAGTTTTGGTAATCTATGGTAAAACATCTGGTGGGAGAAGCGCTAAAACAATCCACGGTGGTGGAGCGTTCGTCTGGCCATTAATTCAAGCATATACATATTTATCACTTGAGCCACTTGCAATTGAGGTTGATTTAAAAAGTACACTTTCAAAAAATAATATTAGAGTTAGTGTCCCCTCAACATTTACTGTTGGGATTTCAGTCAGACAAGAATTACTTCAAAATGCAGCAGAACGTCTTCTCGGCCTGCCATCATCTTCAGTTATTTCAAGTGCTGAGGATATTATCATTGGACAATTACGGTCTGTTATTGCAACAATGACAATAGAAGAAATTAATAAAGATCGGGAAACATTCCTAACAAGCATCAATGAAAATGTAAATGAAGAGTTAAACAAAATTGGATTAGATGTTATCAATGTGAATATCCGTGATATTACCGATGAGTCTGGATATATTGAAGCAATTGGTAAAAAAGCTGCAGCAGAAGCAATCCAGCAAGCCAAAGTTGATGTAGCCGAACAAGAAAAACTAGGAGCATCAGGGGAAGCAAAAGCAAATAGAGAACGCTTAATTACAGTTGCAAAAGAAGAATCGCAAGCAGCACAAGGAACAAAAGAGGCAGAACGTGATCAAAATATCCGTTTAGCACAATTGAGTGCTGAAGTAATTGAAGGTGAAAATACATCACAAGCACAGATTGCACGGTATAATGCAACACTTGCACAAGCACAGGCTGAATCACTAAAACTAGGACAAGTCGCAGTAGCAGCAGCAAAACGTGCGGTGCTCGAAGCGCAAACACAAACAGAAATTGCTCGTCTTGAAAAAGAAGAGTTGGCACAAATTGAAATTAATAAACGCCGTATAGTAATTGAAGCCTCAGCAGAAGCACAAAGATTAAGTGAAATTGCTCGAGGGGAAGCGGATGCAATTAGACAAAAGTATATTGCTGAAGCAGAAGGAATTAGACAAACACTGACAGCAAAAGCGGATGGGTATCGGATGCTTGTTGAATCAGCAGGTAATGCACAAGCTGTCGCAAATCTATTATTGATTGAAAAAATGGAAGAAATTGTTCGCACACAAGCGGATGCACTAGCAAATATCAATATCGATAAAATTACAGTTTGGGATTCAGGTAATGGTGATAATGGCGGAGGCGGAGTTAAAAGCTTTGTTCGTGATTTTTCAACAAGTTTACCACCTCTACATGAAATTGCAAAACAAGCTGGCATCGATTTGCCACAGTTTTTGGGTGGAGTTCAAAATACAGCGGATACAGTTGTAACCGTAGAAAAAGAAAATGAGCCAATACTATCTGATTCAAGCAAATAAAAAGGAAAAGTCAAATCAATAGATATCGTAAAAATATCGGATTTGGCTTTTTTTGCCGTTCCGTTTCCATTTTATCGGATTTTTTGTTATAATTAACTGCAAAGGACTGAGTAGTAACATGAATAAAGATAAAACATTTTATAAAAATATGGAACAGTTCGCAGAACAAAACAATGTGCCGATAATTATGGAAAATAGTTTGGTGTGGCTAGCCCATTTTTTTGCTGATAAAAAAATTACAAATATTTTAGAAATCGGATCGGCAATTGGCTATTCTGCCTTGCAGTTTAATCGGCTAACTGGGGCAGCTATTGTCGGTGTTGAACGCGATGAGACGCGGCATGCAAAAGCACTCGAAAATACAGCGTTAACAGATGATGTTACGATTTTTTTGGATGATGCCCAAAGTGATGCCTTTTTTAAAGAAGCAGCAAATAAAGCACCTTATGATATTCTTTTTATCGATGCAACAAAGCGTCAGAACCAACTTTTTTTTGAAAAATTTGCACCACTTGTAAAACCGGGTGGCTATATTATTACCGATAATCTTGCTTTCCATGGATTGGCGAAAACAGAAGCTGAAATTGCCAACTTGCATCGGCGTATTCGCCCAATGATCCGCTCTATTATAGCGTATTCGGAATGGCTTGAGACGTTAGATGGGTATACAACTGATTTTATTGATGTTGGGGACAAGCTTGCTATCACAA
Organism: Erysipelotrichaceae bacterium; assembly: GCA_003864555.1. Classification (GTDB taxonomy): domain Bacteria; phylum Bacillota_I; class Bacilli_A; order Culicoidibacterales; family Culicoidibacteraceae; genus BHER01. The sequence goes on from BHER01000004.1 coordinate 13,426, forward strand.
AAAAAATTGAAAGAGCGGAGCTGACTTAATGGAATTCTTAATTGCACCCTGTTCACATGAACATTTACTAGAAGTACTACAAAGTAGCGTTGAAGCAGTTATTATTGGAGATGCACAGCTCTCATTAAGATTATGCTACACCTATGAGCTAAATGAACTTCCTCAAGTTCTTGATTTAATTGCAAAAGCGCAAAAAAAAGCGTATATTGATGTGCATACAATGGTTGATAACGCAACATTAAAACAAGTTGAACGTATAATTGAAACAATCAAGTTTTCAGCGGTTGAGGGTATTGTTTTCTCCGACCCCGCAGTCTACCAAATTGCATTAAATTTAGGGTGTCAACAGAAACTTGTGCTCAATACGGAAACGACGACAACAAATTGGTTTTCGGGTGAATACTGGGTGAATAAAGGTGTAAGCCACATTGCACTTGCAAAGGAGTTAACAGCAGATGCGATAACAAGTATGGATATGCAAATGCCAAAGAAAGCGACAATTTTGGAAATCCAAGTATTTGGAGCATTGAATATGTTCCACTCCCGGCGAAATCTTTTGAATAATTATTATAACCACCTAGAGATAAAATCAGGAGCATTAAGCCAAACAAATTATTTATTTGACCCTGAGCGCAATAACCATTATCCAATTTTTGAAGATGCATCCGGAACCCATATAATGAGTCCTCGGGATGTTTGTCTGATAGATGAACTCGCTTTTTTTGAAAAAATGGAGCATCCGACGATGTTGAAAATTGATGGTAAAGGGCATGATGCACTGTTTATGAATAGTGTGATTTCAAACTTTTTAGAAGCACGGGAAATGTGCTTGCTGCATAAAACAGAATACGAAAAACAGGGGAAAGCTTTTCAAGATAAAATTGCCAAGCTATACCAGGGTTCCCACCGAACAATAGATAAAGGGTTTTTCTATAAACCAACAATATATTAGACCACGTGTTGAAATGAGGAATATGCCATGAGAAAAAAAATAGCAGAAATACGTGATGGTAAACGAGTTATCATCAAAAAACCTGAACTTTTAGCACCAGCAGGAAATCTTGAGAAATTAAAAGTTGCAATTTTATATGGTGCCGATGCTGTTTTTATCGGAGGTAAGAAATTTGGACTACGTTCAAGTGCCGATAATTTTTCAATTGAAGAAATGGCAGAGGGTGTTCAATTTGCAAAAGCACATAATGCCAAAATTTATGTCACAACGAATATTTTTGCCCATGATGAGGACTTAGCTGATTTAGATGCGTATTTAATTGCATTAGAGGGAGCTGGTATCTATGGAATTATTGTTGCTGACCCATATATCATCCACCGTTGTCAAATAGTTGCACCACTTGTGGAGGTACACTTGAGTACACAGCAGTCGTTATTAAATTGGCAAACGGCAAGCTTTTATGAAAAAGAGGGACTACATCGTGTTGTCCTTGCACGTGAAATGATGAAGGAGGAAATCCAAGAAGTCATTGATAAAACAGCTATTGAATTAGAAGTATTCATTCATGGTGCCATGTGTATTGCATTCTCAGGGAGATGCACACTTAGTAATCATATGACAAGCCGTGATTCCAATCGTGGAGGTTGTTGCCAAAGTTGCCGTTGGGAATATGATTTAGTTGCTGAGAGTGGGGCTGAAGTTGTGAAGACGATTGCAGCAGATTTAGACCAATTTTCTATGAGTCCAAAAGATTTAAGCCTATTACAAAGTATTCCAGAGATGATTGAAATGGGTATTGATAGTTTTAAAATTGAGGGGCGAATGAAATCAATCCATTATGTTGCAACAACCGTCAGTGTGTATCGCAAACTTATTGATTTGTATTGTGAAAATCCTGATGATTTTGTATTAGATGCAGCATTAATTGCAGAACTCCAAAAATGTGCAAATCGGGCAACCGCGGAAAGTTTTTTCCATGGTATGCCAGATGAAAAACAACAATTATTTAATTCACGTATGGAACATCCAACAAAAGAATTTATTGGCATTACACAAGGATTTCAAAAAGAAAAAAATCTCTTAAAACTGGAACAACGAAATTTCTTTAAAAAAGGGGATACAATTGAATTTTTTGGTCCAAAGATGGAGAATATTTCATGGAAGGTAACAGCAATCTTTAATGCAGCGATGGAAGAAGTTGATGCAGCACGCCATCCCCAAGAAATTGTTTATATTCCTTTTGATAGGGAGTTACCTGAGTACACCTTGATGAGAAAATTAGAAAGTAACTAGAGGATAGGAGAATAAGGAATGATAGTGCAAAAATCACCATTAATTATCGGGATTGCTGGCGGGAGCGGCTCAGGGAAGACAACTGTCTCAGCAAATATTGCTAGAAGTATACCAGACCGTGAAATTTTAACGATTATCCGGCATGATGATTATTACAAAGATCAAAGCCATTTGACGATGGAACAACGGCTAGAAACAAACTATGACCACCCATTTTCAATTGATAATGATTTACTTATTGCTGATTTAAAAAAGTTGAAAGCAAATCAGGCTATTCAAAAACCGATATATGATTTTATTCAGTACACACGCTCAAGTAAAAGTGAAGTAGTTGAACCTTCAAGTATTATTATTCTTGAGGGCATTTTAACCCTTGAAGATAAGCGTCTACGGGATTTAATGGATATGAAATTATTCATCCACACACCAGCAGATATTCGCTTTATTCGCAGATTGCGTCGCGATGTTGAATTACGAGGGCGAAGTCTGGATGCAGTCATCAACCACTATTTGGAAACAGTAAGTGTCATGCACGATCAATTTATCGAACCATCAAAGCGCTATGCGGATATTATTATTCCAACAGGCGGGGATAATTCGGTTGCGATCGACTTATTGACGGCAAAAATTTATAGTGCCCATAAAACGAGAAATAGTGTATAATAGTATAAGTGATTAACAGGAACGAAAAATAAGAGATTATAAAATTGAGGAGAATAAAAAATGAGCACCAAAAATTTTCAAATGACAAAAGAAGGTAAAGAACAGCTAGAACAAGAATTAGAGAACTTATTAACCGTTAAAAGAAAAGAAGTTATCGAACGTATTCAAATTGCCCGCGAATTTGGGGATTTATCAGAAAACTCAGAATATGATGCAGCAAGAGATGAGCAAGCAACAATTGAAACAAGAATTACAATTATTGAAAATATGTTACAAAATGCTGAAATTATTGAAATTGCTAATTCAGAAATTGTACAATTCGGAAGCACTGTTACCTTTGAAGATTTAACAAATAAAATTACAGAAACATTTCGTATTGTCGGAACAGCAGAAGCAAATCCACTTGAGGGGAAAATTTCAAGTGATTCACCAATTGCCAAAGCAATTGATGGTCAAACAAAAGGTGCAACTGTGCGCGTAATGTTACCGACAAAAAAAGAAATAAGAGTTACAATCTTAGACGTAAAATAAAGACTGTGAAAATCAGGGGAGGATACGAAAGATGCGAACTGCGATTATTGCAGCAATGGATGAAGAAATCCATTATTTAAAGTCACATATCGAAAAACACGAATGCTATGAGTTTCAAAAATATGAATACCATATTGGTGAAATCAATGGTAAAAAAATTGTCTTAGCAAAATCTGGTATTGGGAAAGTAAACGCTGCACTATCTACAGCACTTTTACTTGAGCATTTCAAAGTCAAAGAAGTTATTAATATTGGATCAGCTGGTGCGATTGATAGTTCTTTTACTGTTGGTGATATTATTATTGGTGAGGATGCACTGTATCATGATGTTGATGTCAGAGCCTTCGGCTATGAGTATGGTCAAGTACCAGCAATGCCCCTTAAATATGTTTGCAGTCCAGACATGGTTGAACAATTTAAGAAAATCTCCAAAAAATTCGAATTTAGAGCTATTACGGGAACAATTGCAACAGGCGATAGTTTTATGAATAATCGGGATGCAATTCTCGATTTGTATAAACTACTTCCACCTCCAATTGTAGCAGTAGACATGGAAGCAGCAGCAATTACGCAAGTCTGTTTCCAGTATGATATTCCTTTTATTGTTGTCCGTTCAATTAGTGATATTGTGGGTAAAAACTCACCAATTTCATTTAAAGAATATATCGATTTGGCAGCGAAAAATTCAGCAAAAATGATTCTTAGTTATTTACATGACTAAGAGATAAAATGACCGAAGAGAGAGAGGCTGTTAATCCTAAAGGATTAACAAAGAGCGATGATAAAAAAATTACGACCGAATTTTTATTTTAAATCTATTTATGCAATTCCAATGGAGTTTTACAAAAAACATGGTATTACGACAATTTTTGCTGATTTAGATAATACACTAGTAAGCGATGAAAATCGAAAACGACCTGCACATTTTGACCGTTGGTATGCTGACTGTAGTAATGCAAAAATCAAAGTTTTCATCGTCTCTAATAATCGCCACAAAGAACGCGTACGTGCATTTGTTGGGGATTTGCCAATTTCATGGTGGCATCTTGCTCGGAAGCAAAATGGGAAGCTTTTTTGTAAATTAATGGAAGAGTATACCCTTAGTCCGCGTGAGGTTGCAGTCATTGGTGATCGAGTAACAACTGATATTATTGGTGGGAATCGAGCAAAAATGCAAACAATTCTAGTAGCACCAATTATTAAGGACAAAAATATTTTTATTAGGTTTATTCGAATATTTGAAAAACGATGTATCCCAGCGATAGAAGGGGAATAAAAAATGAATGAAACAAAATATTGCAAAGGTTGCGGTATTGCATTACAAAGTAGCAATAGCGAGGGCTTAGGGTATATTTTAGAAAAACATATCGAAATTGGAAAATGTAAACGCTGCTTTCGAATCCAACAATACAGTGATTTCCAAGTTGTCGATATTAAAAATGAAGAACTCTATGAGATGATGGATGCAATTGTGGCAACGGATGCCTATATTATCCATATGCTTGATATAACTGATTTACTAGGGAGTGCAATTTTTGAGGCCTCAGCGTCTCTAAAAAAGAAACCCTGTTTGATTGTTGTGAATAAAATTGATGTTATTGATAGGAATATGCGTCGCTATGACCACTGGCATGAGTACTGTAGCGAAATTTTTGCAAAGCATGGTATTAAAGTTAAAGATATTCTTTTTGTCAGTGCAAAAGAAATTTTAGGGATTCAATTTTTACTGAAATACCTTAAAAAAGAAGCGGGAAATAAGCCGATTCATATTATTGGGAGTGCAAATGTTGGGAAATCTTCTCTTATCCAAGCTTTTTTTCAAGAGAATGGATTGGAGACAAAACAAACACCAATTATCTCACCAATTCCAGGAACGACTTTGAAGGCATTAGAAATTCAATGCTCAGATTTCACGCTTTTTGATACACCAGGAATTATGAAGCCGCAACAATTCACCTATCATTTGCAACCAAGTGCTCTAAAAGAAGTAACATTACTTAAGCAAATTCGCCCAAGGAATTACCCGATTTATGAAGAACAGACATTTTTTATTGGTGGGTATGCCCAAATAAATATTAAACCCAAAGGTACAAATTCGGTGACCTTCTATATGAACCAGCAATTAGAAATTCACCGTCGGAAAACAGCAGGTAGCGATGACTTTTTCAAAACCCATTTAGGGGGGATATTAAGTCCTCCATATGCTGAAAATGGTGTTATCGACGAAAAATTTTTCAACCGAGCAACAACAATCATTAAAGTTAAGCAGGCTAAAACAGATATCGTTATTTCTGGTCTTGGCTGGATTTCAATTAAAAATAGTGATGTCGAAGTGGAAGTAATTACCTTACCAAAAGTAATGATATACAAAAAAAATGCACTTGTGTAAACAATGTGCGGAAGGAAAAAGAAAATGTTAACAAACAAACAACAAAAATTTATCCGTTCACAAGCGCAAAAAATTAAAGCCACTGCCCAAATTGGGAAAAATGAATTGTCAGAATCAGCAATAGAATCAATTGGTAAATTACTTGAGGCAAATGAGCTTGTAAAAGTACATTTACTCGCTGCTGCCGTTATCACAAAAAAAGAGGCTATCGCCATATTAACGGACACATTTTATCTTGAATACGCCTATAGTATTGGAAATCAACTTGTTATTTATAAACAATCACGAAACCAAGAAAAACGAATTTTTTCAAAAAGTGTTGAATCAAAATAAGGAGCTGAATAGAATGGTTTATTATTGCAGTGATTTTGCACCATTTACATTAGTTGATGCAAATAATATTTTGAAATTACAAAAAATGTATGGAGCAATTACATTACTTTTTGTCTCTGATACAATGCCTGCAGTACAAACACGGATCTATTTCCGAAAAATCATGGAGCAATTACATGCAGATTTTGCCTATGAGCAAGTAGTCGTAGCAGATATCCTAAATAAAAAAGAGGATAGCTCTTACTTTTTTTCAGGTACGCTTTCAGGATTATTAGAAATTCATACGCAACAGACAATCTATGTGAAAGAGGAAGAGGGCTATGAGAATAAAGTATTTAGTGAACACTTTATTTTTGATGATATTTCTCTTGAAATTGCACAGTATATTTTTAAAAATGAACTCTTTGGCGTTACCCGTCAAATGGGAATCGTCTTTAATCAATTATCATATAAGCGCTTTAAGCATAGTATGCGGGTTGCCTATACGATTAAAATACTTGCACAAAAACATGGTATTGATCCCAGTATTGCTTATTTTACAGCGCTTTTCCATGATTATGCAAAAGAGTTACCCGATGAGCAACTACAAATAATTATGGAGAAGTATTATCCACTCTATGTTGATGCACCTAATGCTGTTTGGCATGGTTTTGCTGGAGCTTTACTTTTGAGCCAGACATTTGATACGGTAGATGGCGATATTTTAGAGGCAATTACCTATCACCCGATTGGCATTCCACAGCTAAGTGAACTTGGAATTGCACTATATATTGCTGATTTTTGTGAGTTTGGCAGACCATTCAAAGAAGATGCAAACCGTGTATGGAAAATAGCACAAACGGATCTCTATGCTGCCGCACTCGAAAAAATTAAGATTACAAAAATATATTTAGAAAAAAACAAGAAAAAATTGTATTGGACCACTGATAATATGTTATCATGGTTAGAAGAAAGGGTTGATTCACATGAATAAACATTTAAATGAAATTATTACACTTGTAGAAGATAAAAAAGTGCCTGTATTGGCATCATATGACGTAACCTTACTCTCAACATTTGCTGATGTTTTTGTTATTGCAATTGCAAGCAATGATCGTCAAATTAATGCTGTTATGCAAGAAATGAAAGATTATGCTACCTTAAATGGTTCAGATTCATTTCATTCTGAAGGTGATCCTAAAGAAGGATGGGTTGCAATTCAACATAATGAAGTATGTGTCCATATCTTTTTAGAAGGAGAACATGACAAATACCGCTTAGATGAGTTATTTAAAGCATGCCCAAAAATTTCGTAAGTTTACGATAAAATAGGAAGAACCTTTCGAAAGTATTAGTGATAATATAAGTAGGAGGGTTTTTTTATGTACTGGTATAATTTTTTTCAAAGAAATAAGAGCTATTTATCGTTTGAAGTAGTAAAAAAAAGTGGCATTCTTATCCTAATTTTGCTTTTGTTAAATATCTTATATCTAAAATCATTACAAATTTTTCAAGCTATTTCGGTGGAAAATTCTCATAGTGTTGTATCCAATTTTGCAAATAATGCAGGTCTGGAAACACAAGCATCAGAAAAAGTCGATGATGGACTTAATAGTATTCTTACTGACACGATAAATCTTAACACCGCAACAGCGGGAGAATTACAGAGTCTTCCAGGAATTGGTGCCAAAAAAGCAGAAGATATTATTGCCTATCGCCAAACGCAGCAATTTTTAGTGATTGAAGATATTTTGGATATTAAAGGAATTGGTGCTGCAACTTTTGAAAAGCTTAAAGATAGTCTTTCGGTCTAATGGCGCACTTTTCACTCTATATATTTTTATTATTAATACTCTGTGTGCATATTGTAGCAAGTGGCATAGTTATGCAAATCATCTGTGTGCAGATAATCTGTTATCTCCTTATTCTGATAGTATATATGCTCGGCAAAAAAAAGGGAGCAATTGCATTATGTATCACCATCTTATTCTTGTGTTATGTTCAGGCAATTGACCCTTTTTTTAAAAGCAGTTTTGAGGGAAAAATTACATTGGAGCATGCAAAAATAATTTCGGTGCAGAATACCGAAAAAAGTATCCGCTATGAGGTTGTATTTCAGCATAAAACAATACTAAAACAGCAGATATATGTATCAACTCCTCCTGATGACAAAGCATTAGAAGTTGGGGATGGGCTGAGGGGCAGATGTGTACTAAAAGAAATTCAAGCTCCCGTAAATTTGGGGCTTTTTGACTACAAGCTCTACACAAAATCACAGGGTATTCGATTTCAATGCTATATGGATAAAATTGAAAAAATTGACTTGCCTGGATATCAGGTTTTCCAGTTAAAAATAAGGAGAGCATTATCCATATATTTCACACTATTTACAAGTGAGGTAGAAGCATACTTACAGGCATTCATTCTAGGTGATACAAGTTTTTTTGGCGAAAATAGACAAATATTTATTGAGTTGGGTCTTGCCCATATTTTAGCAATATCAGGTGCACATCTAGAAGCGATTCAGCTATTTTTTCTCTGGACTGCTAAAAAAATACGCATGACAAAGGAAATAGCAATTTTTCTATATCTGGGTTTTATCATTATATATAGTGGTGTTTTGAAAAGAAGCATCTCTTTTGAACGTGCTCTTATAATGCGAGTTAGCATGCAAGTATTAGAGGATATCCAAGGTGCGAGAGTAGAACCGGAACAAAAATATACGCTTTTGTTTCTAGTATGTAGTTATCTGATTATTCGAAATCCATTTGTTATCTATAATATTGCCTTCCAATATAGTGTCCTCTGCAGTGTTTTTTTGACGCTTTATGCAAATAAAGGATATGAGATTGAAGGCAGGGTACACAAGTATATCTGGTATGCAAAATGCAATATCTGCTGTATCCTCATTACCTTACCACTCGTTATTGCAATCCAACAGCAATTTTATCTTTTCACACTTATTTCTACACTGATATTTCGCGCTTTTTTGGGCATAGTTGCTATCTTTAGTTTCTTAACAGCCTTGATACCATTTTTTGAAGCTATTTTAGTGCAAATATTAAGCATTTTGAACTGGATGCTCATTTTTTCGCAAAAGTTAAATTATAATATCAGTATTCCGCTTTATTTTCAATCACAGCAGCTTGTTTTGACATGTTGTTGCATAGTGAATGCCCACAATCTATTGAGCTCAAGAAGGGCTATAAAAAGCCTTTTTGCAGTATTTACGCTTTTCATCTTAATTTGCATGGTCCAATTCAATTTACAGCTCAATAGCATCCATTTTTTATCATTGCCCCATGGAGAAGCAACAGTAATCAAAATCGATGGCATTATCTATATGATTGATACTGGTGGAGGGATGAGGGATTTAGATAATATTGCGATTGCAGAGAAGTATCTCAAGCCTTTCATGTTGAAAAATGGGATGGGGAAAATTAATCACCTGATTTTAACACATGATGATATTGACCATGTGGGCGCAATTTTTGCACTCCTTACTATAGTTACAGTAGATAAGATTTATCTAAATGAATCCTCAAATACATATTATGAGCAATTAAAAAGAGAGCATCCAGAAGTGGAAGTGGAGATTGTCACAGATCCAAAAAAACTTCCACATCTTGTTATATTTTCAGTACTTGACACAAGTACAAATAATAATGATACCTCACTACTTGTGTATGGTTATTTTGGGAGAATGTACTGGCTATTCCTAGGTGATTTAGAAAAAGAGGGTGAAAAAGCACTTATTAGGCAGTATCCAAAGTTACGGGTAGATGTGATTAAAGTTGGCCACCATGGTAGTAAAACGAGCACGAGTCGTGAATTACTAGCAGCATACAAACCGGAGTATGGTATAATTAATGTACAAACTAAAAATATACACAACCACCCCAGTAAAGAGGTCGTAGACCGATTGGATGCATACAATATCAAGTATTGGGTAACGGCTGTTGATGGCGGACAGAGTTACTTTTTTATCGGTCCATTTCAGTTTTTTTTACATTAAGATGAAAGAGGGATTCATGTGTTATATATACTACAAGGAACAGAACAATATTTACTCGAAAAAGCGCGTGATAAAATAAAAAATACGGCTGATATTACAGCGGAGGATATTATATTTTTTTCGGCCGTTGACCAAACATTCGAAGCACTTTTCATGGAAATTTGCACCGATAACTTATTTGGTGGTCGTAAAATCATTTTTGTTACGGATATTGCTAACAAGAATATCGATAGCTATCTAGCCCATTTTACAAAAAAAACAGTTGCTGCAATTGCACATGCACATAATGTGTGTGTGCTGGAAATTGCTAGCAATACACCTTTTTCGAAAACCTTCCAAGCAAGTCATCATGAATTATTGCGTGTGGCACAAAAAATGGATGTCATGCCTAAAGATGAGAAGTATGTTATTGAGGCAATTATCATGGAGTTAAAAAATACTCCCCACGCATTAGTATATGAGGATTATGTCATGCTAGCGGAGAAATATAAGAATAATCTTGGGCTGATCATTTCTGAGATTTCGCGCATAAAATTAGAAGTATGCAATAATGGTCGGATGGTTACGAAGGCTGATTTTCTCGCTGAAACTTTTTATCTTGAAGAAGAGGTATTCAATCTCATCACTAAAATTGAAGGGCGGGATATTAAAAGTTCTATGAAAATCCTCGACAATATTTTAATCCAACAGCAAAATGTATTTGGGTTACTAGCACTTTTACTCAAAAATTATAAGCAGATGTATCAAATACGCTCACTAGAACAAGGAGGATATGCACAAACTAAAATTGCTGAACGTCTAGAAATACACCCTTATAGAACGAGGCTTTTGGCAAAATCTGCACAACGATATAGTAGATCTGGTTTTCAGCATATTTTAGCTAAAATTTTAGAAACAGAACATAAATTAAAAATAGGTATAGCACATGATATTGCAATCAAGGAACTTTTTCTGCTCATATTCTATCAAAATTAGAAATACTAAACAAAAGTAAAAGCAGGCATCACTTATGTGAATATGCCTGCTTTTACTATGTTTATATAAGGTCCTAGTTGTATTGTGCTGAGTCCTGTAAGTGAGAGGGGGATTAATTTTTGTTTTTCATAGTCATGGGCAGAAGAGAGCATGATGAAAATTTTAATAATGATTTCAGGATCATTATAGTAGATTTTTTTCATATTTGGGTAATATTGCATATTTTCAAGATAGGAATAAAAGTGCTTTTCATATAAAACTTCAAGTTCCTGTATTGCATTCATAATTTGAGGGCTAAGTTCTAACTTAGTTTCAAATGCCTGGAGTAGGAGGGGAGGGGAGATTGTATCGAAAAAAGGTAATTGTGCTTTAATCGTAATTAAGTCGCTAATAAGATCAAAAGTATCCATATAGGTAGATAGCGCAAGTGTTTTCTGCTCGATGAGTATTTTTGTTTTCTCGAATGCGTAGGCTAATGTACGCAAATAGAGTGCTTGCTTATTTCCAAAATAATGAAAAATGAGTCCCTTTGCAACACCTGCATCACGAGCAATTATATTAGTGGATGCTACTGTATATCCATTTTCGAGAAATTCTTTAGCAGCAACTTCAATAATTTTTATTTCTTTGGTCGATAGTAAGTTGTTATTTTTAGTTGTCATAACGTAAATACCCCCTCAAAAGCAAATCATTGTATTTTATATAATACGCTAGTAAACTAAATTAGTCAATCGGTTTGACGAAAGTGTAGTCTAGGAACACGCGTTGGTTGCATAGTAGAAAGAGTGGTATCAGATTATTCAGATTGCACAAACTTCGTATAATATATATTATGTAAACCAAAGTAAAAAGGAAAGTGGAGAAGGCATACTATTTTAGCATGTTTTTATAAAATCAGTGTATGCGGATCTAATATATGATACAAAGTACATCGAACCAATGAATATATAGAGCATATCCTTATTCGTATTATTGGAAATTTCCGTAAACACCGCAGGCGGTGAATTAAAAACAACCAATGTATTTGCAAGTGGAATTTGCTGTGCCCGTTGGTATATTGGATAATAATCATATAAGCTAACAGCACCATATTCTTGCAATAAAGCTAATATACTTGTGAAATCTTTATCGGCCATTGCACTATAAATGAAATGGTATTGCTTGTCTGGATAGCATGCTGTAAGTGTTTCAAGGATGGTTTGGATGCCCATACAGTTATGAGCCCCATCAAAAATTAAGACTGTATCATTAAAACATACCCGCTCAAAGCGAATTGGAAGTGTATGTTTAAAAGATGCTAGAACCATTTTTTGGAGGTCACTGTGCAGGTACTCCTCCCCTTTTTCATCTTCTAAGATATATTTGACAATTGCAAGTGCAAGCAAATAATTATTTTTTTGGAATGCTGGTACATTATTTGGACTAAGCTTAAATACCATACTACCAATAGTTAGGTTATCTCCAGTAATAGAAAAATCACGACCATATCGATACAATATATTTGGGTATATTGCAATATTCGTAGTTAGTAGCTCTTTTGGGAGTTTACCAATAAATGCAATATCTGTTTTTGCGGTGATAATCCCTGCTTTTTGTTCAAAAATTGCGGAGAGGCTATCACCAAGGATGCCCTGATGATCAAGACTTATTGTAGTAATTGCTGCAATTTTTTTATGATCGATACAATTTGTTGTATCATATAACCCGCCAATACCGACTTCAATAATAGTATAGTCGATACTGCTTTTGGCAAAATAGACAAATGCCATAAGTGTTAGCCATTCAAATTGGATAAGCATACAACAGTGGGCAATATTATCATAAATATACTGGAAAGTTGCGATAAAATCTGCATCTGAAATACTATTCCCATCAATTGAAATACGCTCATTGATATTAAAAATATGGGGAGATGTAAATTTGCCAACGGATATACCTGAAAAATTGAGCATCGTAGCAATATAGTTAATTGTTGATCCTTTTCCATTGGTTCCGGTGATATGAATGAAATTACCAATTTTTTCTGGATTCCCTAATTTTTCAAGAGCAATACGCATCATCGTAAAAGGAGGAGAATCCGTTTTTTTATAAGAAATTTTGGCAAAAAAAGTTTCAATTTCGGCAATACTTGTAAAAATTACTGCCATATGCTCACTCCTCCTTTTTACAATCGACCAAATACAGTATTAGACTTATTTTTCTTTTAGAGAAGAGACTGCAAGCTCACTTAATTGTTCAGCTGATACAGCTGATGGCGATTGCATCATTAAATCACGTGCTGAGAGCGTTTTAGGAAAGGCAATCACATCTGTGATGCTATCTGTTCCTGTTAAAATCATCATTAAACGGTCAATTCCAAGTGCGATACCTGCATGGGTTGGTGCACCATAGCTATATGCTTCAAGGAGAAAACCAAATTGTTCATTTATTGTATTTTCTGACATGCCAATAGCTTCAAACATCGCTTTTTGCGTTTTAGGATCATGAATCCGTACAGAGCCGCCCCCAATTTCATAACCATTGAGTACAATATCGTAAGCACGTGCAAGCATTTGCTCACGCTCACTTTTAAGCATATATTCAGTACCCTCTTTTGGTGCTGTAAAAGGGTGATGTGCTGCAACAAAACGCTCATCATCTGCATCATACTCAAATAATGGCCAATCAATAACCCATAAAAAATTATAGCTATCTGCTGGAATAAGCTCAAGCTTGCGTGCAAGGTGAATACGTAGCTGGCCTAGGGCTTTATTTGTAATATCTAAGCTATCTGCAACAAAAAGTAAAAGTGCTCCATCATCTGCTTGAGATGATTGGATGAAAACATGCTTCTCTTCTTCTGAAAAGAATTTAGCAATTGGGCCTTCTAATGTATTATTCTGATATTTCAGCCACGCAAGACCTTTTGCCTGATAAATTTTGACATATTCTGTTAAAGCATCAATTTCTTTACGACTTAGTTTTGCACCATTAGGAACTGCAATAAATTTTACATGCTCAGCAAGTGCAAAAACACTAAAATCAGCATCACGTGTAGAGGCAGTTACATCAATTAATGTCATATCAAAACGTGTATCTGGTTTATCCGATCCATATGTATTCATGGCAGTTTCATATTGCATTTTGGGGAAGGGTTGCTTAATATCAATATTTTTGGTCTTTTTGAAAATACGTGCAAGTAAGTTTTCAATCAGAGCATACATATCTTCTTCACTTGCAAATGCTTGCTCAATATCTAATTGTGTGAACTCAGGCTGGCGATCAACACGTAAGTCCTCATCACGAAAGCAACGAACAATTTGATAATATTTTTCAAGCCCTGAGAGCATAAGCAACATTTTATACAATTGTGGGGATTGTGGTAAAGCATAGAATTCACCTTTTTGGACACGACTTGGCACAAGATAATCACGTGCACCTTCTGGTGTTGATTTTGATAAAATTGGCGTTTCAACTTCAATAAAGGCCTCATTATCCAAAAATGCGTGGATAATTTTATTTACTTGATGGCGTAAAATAAGCCGACTTTGCATATTTGGACGACGCAGATCTAAATAGCGGTATTTGAGTCGTACCTCTTCTAAAGCATCCGTTTGTTCTGCAATAATAAGTGGTGTTGTTTTCGCTTGTGAGATGATGTTAAAATCAATAATGGTAATTTCAATATCTCCAGTTGCAAGCTTTGGGTTTTTAGATTGGCGTTCTACTACTATTCCTGAAATGCTGATGACAAACTCATTACGAATCGTTTTTGCGAGTTCATATTCTAGATGTTCAGGTCCAATAACAAGTTGTAAAATACCACTGCGGTCACGCAAATCAATAAAGATCATTGATCCAAGATTACGCGTTTTTGAAACAAACCCGCGGACGTTAATTTGTGTGCCAATATCTTCAATACGGATCTCATTACAGGTTCTAAAAGTACTCATATATATTTCTCCTCAATTTTAAAGTATTTCGTAGTTTTGCAAAAAAAAGCCCCTCATCCAATAATTTGGATGAAGGGCGAAAATATCGCGGTACCACCTTCATATAAGGCAAACTATTCCCTTACACTCATATTTTTTGTTAAGCCAGAAAATGACTGGCAATACCTCCAGA
>BHER01000005.1 GCA_003864555.1 Erysipelotrichaceae bacterium
ACGTAAGGGAGTAGCAGGCACTTTTTGTTACAAAGCCAACAACCGATTGATAGCAATCTGGTTTTGTAGTAAATTGCGAGACTTATGTATAGTACACTTGTGTGGGATTTTTCCTGCCAAGAAGAGTGTTACTGTACATAAGTTTTTTTTTTAATAACAAAGAAGTAGTCTAATATCATTACAAAATGAGAGGGAGAAAAAAATGTTTTGGCAAAATAGTATAAAAGAGATTGAGGCTAAACTGGGAATTGATGTAAAAGATGGTTTGGATACCGATGGGGTCATGAAGTCCAAAGCACAATATGGGGGAAATATACTACCTAAAGCAAAAAGAGAGTCGGCAATAAGTATATTTTTTAAAAGTTTTCTAGAACCACTCGTATTAGTATTACTTGGAGTAGTCATTATTTGTCTGTTTATTGGCGAATTTAAAGAATCGATTATTATTAGCATTATCGTCATAATAAACGCTCTTATTGGGACAATTCAAGAAGTGAAATCGCAGAATGCATTAGATGCACTTGAAGAATTATCAACACCGCGCTGTTCTGTTCGCAGATCTGGAAAAATCATTGAAATTGATTCTGTTGAACTTGTCGTTGGCGATATTGTTTTATTAGAGGCAGGGAAATTTATTCCAGCAGATATTCGTTTGATTGAAACATCAATTTTACAAATAGATGAATCGGCCTTAACGGGTGAGTCAGTTCCTGTTGATAAAAATATGAAAGTAATTGCACAGGCTGATTTAGCAATTGGTGATCGGCTTAATATGGCTTATATGTCAACATTTGTGACAAATGGTCGAGCAGAGGGAATTGTTGTTGCTGTTGGGAAATTAACGGAAATTGGTAAAATTGCCACACTTATGACAGAAGCACCCAAAATGACGACACCATTACAAGATAGATTAGCGCAGTTAAGTAAACTTATTTCAATAGGAGCATTCGTTTTAGCATTATTAATGTTAGGATTAAATCTTTTAAAAGGTGCAGAGCTTGGAAGTGCATTTGTTACATCTATTACAATGGCAGTGGCTATCATACCAGAAAGCCTACCAGTAATTGTATCAATTATACTTGCTATTAGTGTAGTTCAAATGGCAAAGCATAATGCAATTGTGAAAAAGATGGCAGCAGTTGAAACACTCGGTGCAGTCAATGTTATTTGTACGGATAAAACGGGGACACTTACAATAAATCAGATGACTGTAAAACAGCTATTTTTAGGTCTTGGAACAGTACATGATTTGGTTGGGAAGCAAAATCCAACTCAAGCTGAGCGTGAGCTATACCATGCAATGATACTTTGTAATGATTCAACAATAGATGAAAATGATAGTCGTATTGGTGATCCAACGGAACTCGCATTAACAGTAGTTGGTAAGGTATATGGTGTTGAGGATGAAAATGCTTTTAGAAAACGCCATCCACGGATACAGGAGTTCCCATTTGATTCTGATCGTAAGCTTATGACAACAGTCCATAAAACGCCAAAATCGAATATGGCGTATACCAAAGGTGCATTGGATCAATTACTTGCTCGTTGTACAAAAATTTTGACTGAAAATGGGATTGAAGCATTAAGTGAAACCGATAAAGAGGAAATTATGGACCAAGCTGAGGTGATGTCAAGCAAGGCATTGCGTGTGCTTGGTTTTGGATATAAGCGCTTAGATGTAGTCGACATGGATAATCTAGAAGCGGAAATTACTTTTATTGGTGCAGTAGGAATGATTGATCCTGAGCGTGAGGAAGCAAAACTTGCAATCGCAAAAGCAAAACTTGCTGGTGTGACGACTGTTATGATAACGGGAGATCACAAAACAACAGCATATGCGATTGCTAAAAATCTACAAATGGTTGAAAATCAAGATCAAGTCATTTCAGGTAGTGAACTCGATAAAATGCAGGAGGAAGAGTTTGCTGCAACAGTGGATCAATATCGTGTATTTTCTCGTGTAAGTCCTGAACATAAAGTTCGCATTGTGCATGCACTTCAAAAACAAGGGAAAATTGTATCGATGACTGGTGATGGTGTAAATGATGCGCCAAGTTTACAGGCAGCACATATTGGTGTTGCTATGGGGATTACTGGTACGGATGTTGCAAAAGGTGCGGCTGATATGATTTTAATGGATGATAACTTCTCAACTATTGTTAATGCAATAGAAGAAGGCCGGAATATTTATAATAAAATAAAACTTTCAATTGCCTTTATCATTGCAACGAATCTAGGAGAAGTTTCAGCAATCTTTATTGCTGTACTGCTTGGATATATCGAACCACTCACGGCAGTTCAAGTATTATGGGTGAATCTTATTGTTGAATCACTCATTGCTATTCCACTTGGTATGGATAAAAATGATCCTGCTGTGATGAAAGAACAACCACGAGGTAGCACAGAGTCAATTTTCAAAAATATGGGCGGAACAATTGCTATTGTGAGTATTTCTGTTATTATTGCAGTACTCAGTGCATATTTCTATGCTATCTCAAATGGTTTAGGTATTGAAATTGCTGGATCAATGGCATTTATGGTTATGGCAACAGCTCCAATGCTCTATGCATTAAGTCTAAGAAAACCAAATAAATCAATGTTTTCTGATATTTTTGGGAATAAAACGCTTATTTTAGCGATTATCATTGGAATTAGCATGAATGCAATGCTTATTTGGGCTCCTGGGATTAACAGCTTTTTCTCACTTGTTGGACTCAGTGGGACACCACTACTCGTTGCGATTGGATGTACAATCCTTCCAACGGGAGTACTTGA
Organism: Erysipelotrichaceae bacterium; assembly: GCA_003864555.1. Lineage (GTDB taxonomy): Bacteria > Bacillota_I > Bacilli_A > Culicoidibacterales > Culicoidibacteraceae > BHER01. The sequence continues at coordinate 2,776 of BHER01000005.1, forward strand.
AATAAGTAAAATATTTAGAAAATAACCGAAATATGTGAAAGTCTACTGTATGCAGTAGACTTTTTTAATAACTACTTGACAATAACTTCACAACTCTGTAGAATAGTATTCAAGACTAGATGAGGTGATTTTATGAATTTAGAAAGAAAAGAAGAGTATTGGAATACATTATTACATGGTGTCGCTGCGATTGCAAGTTTTGTGGGAATTTTCATCTTACTTTGGATCAATCGTGATGGAAAAGAAATGATGGGGCAAATAGCATTAATTGTCTATGGCTTATCATTAGTTGCCCTCTATGGCTGCTCAACATTATTGCATTTTAGTTCCTACCGTGGTCTTCCTGAAAGAATACAGCATGTTTTTGGTGTTATGGACCATAGTGCGATTTATATTTTGATTGCCGGAAGCTATACACCATTTCTCTATTTTGCACTTGATGGGACACAGCGGTTAATATGGCTGTGTATTATCTGGTTACTTGCAGGTTTTGGCGTAGTATATCAATCTTTTTTCCTCAATAAATATAAGCATATTTCGACAAGTATCTATATTCTTATGGGATGGTTAGTCTTATTTATTTATGGACCAATAAAAGATTTTCTATCTTTCAATAGTTTACTACTTTTAATCATTGGTGGAATTTTATTCACTGTCGGAACAATCTTTTTTAGTATGAAAAAAGTGTATATGCATACAATTTGGCATCTATTTGTAATGGGAGGGACAGCTACTATGTATAGTGCAATTGTCCTTGTAATATTGTAGAAGGGCTACTAAAAGGTATATAAAAATCTGGGTAAATATTGGTGTTTATAGTATAATGGCAGTAATAAGGAAGTGTTTATAGTGCTTGAGAATAAAGAAATTAAACTCGTTTTTTTTGATATTGATGATACTTTAATTGTCAAAGATACCCAATATATGCCAGCGTCTGTTAGTTTGGCAATTGCTAAGTTAAAGGCAAATGGAGTTAAAATTGGGATTGCCTCGGGACGGACACGTTTTGGTGTTGTGCCCCGAGTAGAGGCATTAGATCCTGAAATTTATGTTACAACTAATGGACAATATGTAGTAACGAATAAAGGCGAACTTATATATGAAAACCCGATTCCACAAGAAGTAGTTAGAGAATTTGTCAACTGGTGTGATACAGTCGATGTGGATTATGGGTTTGCTGGGAGTGAAAAATGTGTTGTCTCTAAATGGTCGGATGTTGTCAGGGATGCAATTGATGTTGTCTATGGGAAAATTGATATTGAGCCAGATTTCTATATGCGACATGAGGTTTATCAAATGTGGACATTCTCAGAAAAAAGAAATGAAGATCAGCTACCCACTCAGTTAGCAGCAGTGCTTAATATTGTCAGATGGCATAAAAATAGTTGTGATTTCTTTCCAATTAATGGTTCCAAAGCGAAGGGAATCCAAAAAGTACTGGATCAGTTAAACTTAAGCCCCGAAAACATTATTGTCTTTGGGGATGGCTTGAACGATATTGAAATGTTCAAGCATGCAGGATTTACTGTTGCCATGGGAAATGCACATCCTGATTTATTACAGTATGCCGATTTTGTTACAACGGACATAGATAAAGATGGGATCAAAAATGCTTTAGAAGTACTAGGGCTGATATAAAATAATTGGCTAGAAATAGGAGCTAGAAAAGGGTATAAGAAAAGACAAGCTTAATGCTTGTCTTTTCTCTTTTATTTATTTTAATAGTTCAAGGATATCAGCTTTTTTGCTTCCTGTTGGGATAGCAATACTTTTATCTTTTGCAACTGCTTTTAATTCAGGTACAGTCATTTTACTGTAATCTGTATCAACTGCTGCAACTACTTCTTTAACTGGAGTAGCAGCAGTTTTTGCTCCTGTTCCAGGCGTAATAGTAATAGCATTAGCAGATGGGCTTGTAGCACCAGTGATATATGGTTTATTTCCTTTAGCAATTCCTGCTTGAGAAATTTTAATAAGTTCACCAAATGCTTTATCATCATGGATTGCAACTTCAGATAACATTTTACGGTTAACTTCAATTCCAGCACATTTTAGACCAAACATGAATGTACTATATGACATACCATGAATTCTTGCTGCTGCATTAATACGTGTAACCCATAATTTACGGAAATCACGTTTCTTTTGACGACGGTCACGATATGCATACATATATGATTTCATGACTTGTTCTTTAGCTGTACGGAATAATAAGTGCTTTGCACCATAATACCCTTTCGCTAATTTTAATATTTTTTTACGACGACGGCGCGCGACCGTTCCACCTTTAACTCGTGGCATAATTAAAACCTCCTAAATAGTTTTGTAATCTTTTTTGTGCTGATAAATTAGTTATGTAACATATGTTTGATACGTTTCATATCTCCTGAAGAAATAAGCCCCGATTTACGAAGTTTTCTTCTTTGTTTTACTGACTTATTATGTGCTAAGTGACCAGTGAAGGCACTCCATCTTTTGAGTTTTCCTGATGCTGTTTTCTTAACACGTTTAGCAAGTCCTTTATGCGTTTTCATTTTAATTTTTGCCATTGTGAATTCCTCCTAATACTTTACGTTATTTTTTAATTGGGGCAAGTAGCATATGCATACTACGGCCTTCTAGTCTTGCACCAGCCTCAACTGTTGCAAATTCATTCATGCGTTCTGCAAAACGATTCATCACATCTCTCCCGATATTTGAATGTGTTATTGCACGTGCACGGAAACGAATTGATACTTTAACTTTATCACCTTTAGAAAGAAACTTCTCAGTCTGCTTTGCTTTTGTTTCAAAGTCATGTTCATCAATTGTTGGACTTAGGCGGACTTCTTTAGTTACGAGCACTTTTTGATTTTTACGTGCTTCACGTTGTTTTCTCTGTTGTTCGTAACGGAATTTTCCATAGTCCATAATACGGCAAACCGGTGGGGCAGCATTGGGAGATATACAAACTAAATCCAAGTTTGCATCCGTTGAAAGCTTTAACGCTTCTTCACGAGTAATAACACCAATTTGCTCGCCATCAGAGCCGATAACTCGAACTTCTTTTGCGCGAATTGCTTGATTCATAATGGTACGATCTGCTGTTCTTCCACGATTATTATTTGGTCTATTAATAAGTAACACCTCCAAGGTATAAAAAAATGGTTGTCACAAATAGTGCAACAACCAAATAAATACGAATAAATCATATTAATTCTATATACCATGTAATAATTTGCTTAGCAAATATCGTCAAGGTGAGGTTGCTACCTACTTATTCCTTAAGTATCATATCATAAAATATAGTATGCTGTCAATATAAAAAGTGTAATCATCAAAAAAATAAGAAATCCTTATATTGACTAAAATAGAAAAAAAATGCTATAATTACATAGTAAACTATAGAAAAGAGGCAAAAAAAATGGCGAAAATTATTAAAATTGAAGAAAGAATTGTGAGCATCGGCAATGACGATGGGACGATTATTAAAGCATTTAAAAAAGATTTTACATTTGAACCCGAAATTGGCGATGAAGTAGAAGTTTTTTCAACGGGAACGGAAATGATAATTTCGAAAATCATGCCAAAAATAATACGACCTTCAAAAAGTGAAGAAGATATTAATATCAATATTGTCAATGGAACTAGTCCATATCAACGTGGGAAAGTTGTTAATAAATGGGTGTATTTGCTTATCACATTTTTTTTGGGTGTATTTGGCGGACATAAGTTTTATGCAGGTAAAACTTTTGTAGGAGTACTGTACTTATTGTTCTGTTGGACAGGTGTCCCAGGATTTTTTGCAATTTGCTCATGCATATACACACTATGCCGCCGGGCGGATGTGAATGGGAATATTATTGTATAATAAACAAAAAAACTATGCGAGATTCATGGTTTTTTTTGTTTTCAAGTATGCTTAATAAAGGATATGTTGGGGATAATCGAAAGAAATGTTATAATAGATTAAGTAAAACAATGAAGAAAGAAGCGATAATATGTTTGAAAAAAATTTAGAGCAATATATAGAGTTAATTGTAAAAAGAGGTTTAAATATTGAAAAAGGTGATCGAGTTCATATTTATGCAGATGTCAGTATCCATGAATATGTAAAACCAGTTGTTGCACGTATTTATGCGGCAGGGGCCGTTGAAGTTGAGGTCATTTACAGTGATGAGGTTATCACAAGACAAAAATATCTCCATGATGAGGAAGCACTTTTTGACACGATTTCAGAAGTCGAGCAGGCACGCTATAAAAAATGGGAGAAAAGTTGTTCTAAGCGTTTATCAATGGTTTCACCAAATCCAAAAGCAATGGATGGTGTAAGTAGTGAGCGTATTATGAAAAATGCGCGCATGGCATATTTATCAATGAAGGATTATAAGGCAAAGATGATGGGCGATAAAATGAGTTGGTCGATTGCAGCATTCCCAACTAAAGAGTGGGCAAAAGTCGTTTTCCCAGAAGTTGACGATGCAAATAAAGCAGTGGACTTACTTTGGGATGCAATTTTCTCAGGTACCCATGTTTTAGATGGACCGGATGCATGTGCAAATTGGGATAAACATGTCCAAACGCTTTATGCGCGACTTGATATATTAAATGCTTTTGATTTAACATCCCTCCACTATACAAATAGTCTTGGAACAGATTTAGTAGTGGGATTACCTGCTGGTCATCGTTGGAAAGGTGGAGGTTCAACAAATATAATAACAGATAAGAGTTTTGCACCAAATATCCCAACCGAAGAAGTATACACTTTAGGTGATGCAAATAGTGTAGATGGTATAGTCTATAGTTCAAAACCACTCCTTTTTTCTGGACAGATTATTGATGGTTTTAAACTTGAGTTAAAAAATGGTGTAGTAGTGGATGCAACTGCTGAAAAAGGTGATGCAATGTTAAAAGAATTATTGAGTACCGATGATGGTGCAAAACGTTTTGGTGAAGTTGCCCTTGTTCCATATGCATCACCAATTTCACTCTCAGGTATTCTTTTTTCGATGACATTATTTGATGAAAATGCTTCTTGCCATTTTGCTCTTGGGAATGCTTATGAGAATACATTACCTGCGAGTGCTGGTAAATCAGGAGAAGAGCTGAAAGAATTAGGGTTTAATGTTTCACAAATTCATGTTGATTTTATGATTGGAACACCTGATTTACAAATCATGGGTAAAAGAAAAAATGGAGAAATAATCGCCATTTTCAAAGAAGGAAATTTTGCCTTTTAGCATTGCTGAATACGGACTAATTTTCGAATCGTTGTTGAAGCCGTGCCCATTGTTCTCGGGGTAAAAAAAATAAGGCTGACATCAGTGGATAATAGACAAATGTTGCAGTAATGATGCGATAAATGACTGCTACTGTGATTGTGCTTTGCAATTTATCCGGGTTTGGTGCAAGCACGATAAATTGAAAAATCAAAGCAATTGTATTCATGACAACGATGCCAAAATAGACAATGACAATATTTGATAGTAGAATACGCTTGAGCGATAAGTCTTTTTTATAATAAAAGTAGCCACCGAGGAAGCAGAAAATACCTTCACTGAGCATGAAAATAGGATTGAAAATAGCAGTTGACATGTAAAAGTAGAGGATTAAATCGGCAACAATGCCAAAGAAAAATCCACGTTTTGGACCAATGAGCATCCCAATAAGAGGGAGCGTTAAATAAATGAGATTAAATTGAATGATACCAGGGATGATAATGAGTGTAGGTAGGCTTATTTTTAACATGATATAGAGAGCAAGTAGAATTGCCGTGAGTGTTATTTTCTTAGTCAAGATATTCAACTTCTTTCTCAGGTTTGGATGCGACGTATTTTATTATAGCAAGAAAATCTGAATAGGCAAAGTTTTTTTGAGAATATAGATTTATTCAGTATTAAAATGGAGGGAAAGTATGCAAAAAAAAGATATAACTGGGGTAGATTTAATCAAAATTAAGTATATACCAACGAAAATAAAAAAAATCATACTAGTTGAAAATCCGGAGAAAACAGAAAAAGATAGTATCCATAAAGATGATTTAATCGAGTATCAAAGAAAATACCTTGAAGAGGTACTCGAAGTTAAGGATTCGGAAGCTGCTATAAATACTAAAAAAATTATTGACAGCCTAAGTGCAGAGAAGTTCAAGGCAATTTCATTGGAAGAAAAAGCAGTTGTCCTCACAAAAGGGCAAAAAGTTGCTGATCGTATTGCTGAGTTTGGTGGAAGTTGGACCTTTATTTCCTGTTTTGGGGTCGTACTCGTTTCATGGATTATTATCAATTCAGTGCCAATCTTTCATATTAATTTTGATGAATACCCATTCATTTTATTAAATCTTATTTTATCATGTCTTGCAGCAATCCAAGCACCTATCATTATGATGAGTCAGAATCGTCAGGAAGCGCGCGATCGTCGGCGTGCGGAATCTGATTATAAAATCAATTTGAAAGCTGAAATTGAAATTCGGTTACTAAATGATAAAATTGATTGTATTTTAAATGAACAAATCCCTGATTTATTAGCAATAAATGCGAAACAATTAGAGGAAATCGAAAAACATATGCAGACATTACAGCGTGTTGCACATCAAGTTTTGAAGTAGCCTGAATCGGCTGCTTTTTTTTATCCCTGAATTGAAAAAGACTGACATACTTAAACTGTATCCGCAGTTTAATTCAAACCGCAAATAAAAACGACGAGAATTACTATGAAAAGTTCAAAAAAATTATTCTCGTCTAATATAGAATTGGAGGGACCTGTTTAAAAATAGGTTCTTTTTCTGTTGTCCTATTATCAAATAAGTAAAAAAAAAGTGCCCCAAAGTGCTACTATGAAAAGAAATAAGCGTGGGGGTGCGAGGGCAGCCCTTTAGGGAGAAGTGATATATAGCATGAAATAGCCCTTATAATAGAAGCAAGTAGGAAAGGAGGAGGTGGATAGTCAACACTTTTTGCAACAACTTTTATAAGGGTGATTATGCTGCCCTTGGTGGCTTGTAGCCGTTGGCAGAATGTAACCTGATATTGTTGTACCAATTGACATAATCAGCAAGTTCTAGTTTCAAGTGTTCTATATTTCTAAATTCATCTCTGAGACATTCCATTTTCATTGATTTGAATGTAGCTTCTGCAACTGCATTATCATAAGGACACCCTTTTTTACTTAGTGATCTTGTAATATGAAATGCTTCTAACAACGCATCAATTTCATGGTTTTTAAATTCTGACCCTCTGTCTGTATGAAATACATCATACTTACCAATGTTTCGGGACATGTTCGCAAACGCTTTCATGACTAAGTCGGCTGTTTTGTTTGGACCACATGAGTAACCTACAACTTCTCTTCTTCTTAAATCAACAATTGTACAAACATAATTCCAAGCAAGACCAACTCTTACATACGTTAAATCACTCACAATAATTGCTTTGCTCTTTTGATTGAAGTCTCTATCTAAAACATTTTCACAGGACTCATTATTAACAGCCGTTTTTTGTGGTTTGAAGCTTGCTTTCGTATATCTTGATACAAGCCCGTATTTAGCCATTACCTTGCCTATTTTACGCCTTGAAAGCCTGACTTCTTGTAATTCTAATGCGACTTTTAAACGTCGCGTACCATACGCTTTTCTGTTTGCGTGAAATTTTTCTATGACTGAATTTTCAACTGCTTTGTCTGCTTGTGTTATTTCTTTGCGCTGATAATATATGTGCGATCTGTTTATTTTTAACACTTTACACATTGTAACAATTGAATATTTTCCAATGTTCTCTTTTATGACTTTGATTTTCGTCCCATTTGTCACGCGCCGCTTGCTTTAAAATATCAATTTCCAGTTCTTGTTGTTTTATGATTTTCTGTTGTTCTCTGATTTTCTTTTCATCTGCCGTTAGATTATCTGATTCCTTGAATGACTGATTCTTTTGATATTGCGTTATCCACTTGTCTAAGCTCGATGGTGTGAGTTCGTATTCTTTGCATATATCAACTCGTCGTTTTCCATTTTCGTATAACTGCACCATCTGTAATTTGTATTCCTTCGTAAATGTTCTTCTTGCTTTTCTTGCCATTTTTTCTCATCCTCTCTCTCTTTTTTCTATTATAACATCCACCTTATCTTTTCTGTTGCATTCAGTATAACCCATCCAACCTGTACCTTGGTCGCTATCTCGGTGTGGGTATCAGTACGCAGGTGCTTGCGATGAATGTCCTATTCTTTAGTCTTTACATTGTGATATTTATTGCCGTATTTTATATGTATACACGTATCCAACAGCAGCGTCAGGAACAGAAACTTGAAAACCAACAGCGGGGAAATCTGATTGCATATACAGCAGAAATCGAAATACGTTTACATGAGATGAGGCAATTCCGTCACGACTACCAAAATGTGTTGTCATCATTTGAGCGCTTTATCCACGATGAAGATCTTGCGGGTCTGCAAACATATTATCGTGATGAAATCAAACCAATATTCTTAGAACTAGAAAGCAATACCTTTGAATTTGAACAACTAAACAAAATTCAAATTACGCCACTTAAAAGCATCCTTTTCTCCAAATATATGGAAGCAAAGCACCAAAAAATCGCTATGAAAATTGAAGTGCTCGAACAAATCACTACCATCGAAAGCGACACGCTCGCCTATATCCGGGCAATCGGCATCCTTCTCGCCAACGCCATCGAAGCAGCGCAAGGTGGGACAATTAGGATTGCATGTTTTGAAAAAAACCAGCAAACCCACCTCATCGTCGCCAACACATACCAAGATATCCTGCCAACAATTGCGGAAATGAAAATGCCCGGATTCTCAACAAAAGGCGTAAACCGTGGGCAAGGAATCCCCATCATCTTTGAACTTATGCGCAAAAATCCGGGCATGCAACTTGAAACTAGCATCACGCCTAAACTTGTGACGCAGACGCTGATATTGAAATAATATACCCACTAAAAAGGAGGAAAAACGATGTTATCCGTTTATATTCTAGAAGACGATGCGATGCACCGAGCATCCATTGAAAAAATAATTCGGGATACAATCATGATTGAAGAACTAGAAATGGAGCTTGCTTGCGTGAGTGCAAACCCTGTCGAGGTTATTGAATACGTACGGATGCACCCGAAACCCCCCGGTGTATACTTCTTTGATGTTGACTTAAAAACAGATATGACTGGAATTGCAGCAGCAGTTCACGTACGCAAAATGGACGAAAATGGCAAAATAATTTTTGTCACAACGCGTGGCGAGCTCTCATACCTCACATTTACACACAAAATTGAAGCACTTGACTACATCGTCAAAGACAATCCTGACGAAATAGCACGTCGTATTCGCGAATGCCTCCTACTTGCACAAACGCGATACTACCAAGAAAAGCGGACGAGTGGCGCAGTTTTTCGCATCCAAGAAAAAGAAATGCTCCGCAGCTTTCCGCATGAAGACATCATGTTTTTTGAAACGGGTAACGAGTCGCACCAAATCCTCCTCCATACAGCAAATGCCCATATCTACTTTTCAGCATCACTTAGCGAAATTGCAATGCAATCCGAACAATTCTTTCGCTGCCATAAATCTTATGTCGTACACCTCAAAAATATCGTCTCATATGACAAAAAAGAAAAGAAAATCACCTGCAAAAATGGCGAACACTGCTACGTATCCATCCGCGAGCAAAGCAGATTACTCAAAGCCCTCAGGCAACAATAAAACAGAACTGGACTCAAAAAAGTGACATGATATGATAACCTGTACCAGTAGCGAAGAGTATTCATACTGTTTTTTTGAGTACGGATATGATTGATGGGAATAGCGGAGAAACTTTCGATTCAGTGAAACAAAAATGGCTTTTTGAGAGTAGTGGAACATGAATTTGAATGCTATTCTGCGAGTAAAAAATCAATAATATTTTAATAACTTTCGGTATCAATGGGATCATTCACAAGTGGGTCTGCACAAGTTAGAACTTTTAACGCTGCGTAAGCAAAAAGTGAATTGAAAATGAGGAATAGAAAAAGACCCGTATTGTAGTGCACTACATTATACGAGTCCTTTTTTATTTTACTATTTATTTGTTGTGCGACGGCTTCCAGCAGGACGACTATCATTACGACGACGTTCTCCACCAGCAAATCCACCACCACGGCGATCATCGTTACCACGACGTTCTCCACCAGCAAATCCACCACCACGGCGATCATCATTAGCACGACGTTCTCCACCAGCAAATCCACCACCGCGACGATCATCATTACCACGACGGTCATCGTTAGAGCGAGGCTCATCATTACCACGACGGCGATCTCCACCACGGTTATCAGCAGGACGTGATCCAAAACCACCACGATTGCTCTCACCACGGCGACGATCTCCACCACCAAAGCTACCACCACGGTCATTACGACGACGATCTCCGCCACCTTGACGTGAAGAAGTTGCCATAGAACGTTTGGCATTTTGCTCATGATCTTTGATGAATTTTTCTTTATCGAATGATGGTGTTAATAACATCAAAGCACTTGCAACAAGTTCTGTTGCACTATAATCAGTTAATAATTTTTTGGCAAGTGATGTAAATGTATCATCAGACAATTTTTCGATATTATCAATAACTTTTTGCATTGATTGGTTTTCAATAGCAGCAATAACATCTTCAGCTGAAGGATGTTGAATTTTTGCTAATTTCGATTGTGTTTTTTTCTCAATAAGAGGTAAATATTGATTTACTTCTCTAGGTGTGAAAAATGAAACTGCGTTTCCAAAAGCATCGGCACGACCTGTACGACCAATACGGTGTACATAGTACTCAATTTCTTGTGGTAAATCATAGTTATATACATGTGATAATTCTTTCACATCTAACCCACGAGCTGCAACATCAGTTGCAATGAGAAGACGAATTTGACCAGCGCGGAATTTTTTGAATGTGAATGTTCTTTGTTCTTGCGATAAATCACCATGGATGCGATCAACACTAAATCCAAGATGGATAAGACCTTCAGTGATTTCATCAACACGTTTTTTTGTGCGCGCAAAAATAAGAGCACGCTCAGGATTTTGTACACGGAGCAAATCTGCAAGAATCGATGTTTTTTGCATATCGCGCATAACAAGATAACTTTGGTTGATTTGATCAAGCTTTTCACGTGTTGCTTTAATTTGGATGTATTCTGGGTCTTTTAAGAATTTATTAGCAACCATTTCGATTTTTTTCGACATTGTTGCTGAGAAGAAGAGTGTTTGGTGTTCAGCCGTGATTTTTTCTGATATTGTTTCAATATCTTCAATAAATCCCATACTTAACATTTCATCAACTTCGTCTAAAACAAGAAAACGGATATCTTCTGTTTTTAAAACTTTACGTTTCATAAGGTCGATACAACGACCAGGTGTTGCAACAACACATTCAAAACCACTGCGAAGATCGCGGATTTGGCGGTCAATTGATGATCCTCCAAAAACAACGGCAACACGGATTTTTTTATGTTGTGCCATTTGTGCAAATGCATCCGATACTTGGATTGCAAGTTCACGTGTTGGAACTAAAATTAATGTTTGTAATGTTTTGTTTTCTTCCATTTGTTCAATAATTGGAATTGAGAATCCGGCAGTTTTACCAGTTCCTGTTTGTGCTTGTCCAATGATGTCCCGACCTGCTAATGCAAGTGGAATTGCTTTTTCTTGAATTGGTGTTGCCTCAACAAATCCAATTTTTTCTAGAGTTTTTTGCATGTCTGCTGACAATGCGAGTTCTGTATATTTCATAAGTTCTCCTTTATTTTCACTAGGTCTGCTAGTGATTATTTTGCATGGCACAAAATCTGTATCCTATATTAGACTTTTTTCAAAAAAAGAAAGCATAATAAAAAACCTTTGCAACTCAAAGGTTTTCAATATTTACAATGCAAAAAAAATGCATCACTAAATAGGAAAGACGCTGCGTCACTCTTGTGAAAGGGTGTGAGCGTTTAAAATCTTTCATATATAAGTAGATAGAGATAAATTGAATTATCTCTTGAGTGTAAGCATCTATTGCAATTTTATGTGAAGCGCAATAGGGATTTACAGTTACAATACGAAATAGTTAACTATCTAATAGTTAAATGGACTTTAATACATAAAGTGTGATAACACTCTACCCTCTGCATAACATTATACAGGAAAATGAGGGGAATGTCAAAATATGTCTTCATTTATTTTTTTTCGATACAAATACTATTAAAAATGATATGATAATGTGTATATGAATTAAAGGTGGGCAAGAGATGCTAAATGATGAAAAAAATGGTAGAACGGATATAGAATATGGACTTACGATAAAAGAAGTAGACCAGCGAACACGCGATGGACTTGTGAATATCGTAACAGAATCACCGACAAAATCAGTAAAAGAGATAATTAAAACGAATAGTTTGACACTTTTTAATGGTTTGAATATAGCACTTGCTATTTTAGTGGTGATTGCTGGTAAGCCAGAAAATACAGTTTTTGCATTTGTAATTGTCGCGAATACCTTTATCGGAATTTTTCAGGAAGTACGTGCGAAGCGAACACTTGAAAAACTTGCTGTCCTAAATACTGTACATGTTGAGGCATTGCGAGAGGGGGCTTTTGTCAATATTGAAGTTGAAGCTATCGTTTTGGGGGATATTATTAAGTTTTCTGCTGGTGACCAAATTTCGATTGATGGCATTGTTCGGGCAGCAGAAGCAGAAATTGATGAATCACTTTTAACTGGGGAGGCGGATGCTGTCTACAAAGTTGAGGGTGAAGAAGTATTAGCTGGTAGTTTTGTGATTGCAGGTGTAGTATTAGTACAGGTTAGCGCAGTTGGTAATGATATGTATGCAAGCACTCTGGCAATGGAGTCCAAAAGTTTCACCATGAGTAATTCGTTGTTGATGTCCTCGATAAGAAAAATTATTAAATGGGTTACATTTATGATTGTACCAGTCGGAATTTTATTGATGGTAACACAATTATTTATCAGCGGAAATAGCTGGCAGATGGCTGTAATTGGAGCAGTTGGAGGGATTGTTGGTATGATCCCGGAGGGAATAGTATTACTAACAAGTATCGCATTTATGGTTGGTGTTATGAGGCTTGCACGGAATAAAATTCTTGTACAAGAGTTACCCGCAGTCGAAATTTTAGCACGTGTTGATATGCTATGTCTTGATAAAACGGGTACAATTACTGAGGGTGCATTGCAAGTGAAGCAAATTAAAGTATTAGAAAAAAGCAATGAAAAACAGGCGGACTTAGCACTTGCAGCCTTGGCACTAAATTTACCCGCAGCAAATGCAACGCAGATAGCACTACAACAAGTATATCAATTTTCGGATTGGAAGCCAAAAACAATTATTCCATTTTCATCTACAAGAAAGTGGAGTGGGATTACATTTGATGGCGAGGGGACATGGCTTTTAGGTGCTCCTGAAATGTTATTAAAGGACAAAGTAGAGATGTACGGGGCATATATTGAATCAGAATCTAAACGTGGTTGTCGTGTACTTGCGCTGGTTTATACGCAATCGGAAGCAAGTCGAGAGATGTCTTTGGAAAAAATTTCGTTGGTAGCATTCATTTCATTTAAAGATATTGTCCGTAAAAGTGCCAAAAAAACACTTGCTTATTTTAAAGAAGAGGGAGTAGATATCAAAATCATCTCCGGAGATAACCCGATAACTGTTGCAGCAATTGCAAAAATTGCGGGTGTTGAAAATAGTGATACCTATTTTGATGCCCGGTTTCTACCAGCTGATTTTGATGAGTTGAAAAAGCTTGTTGAACAAACAAGTATTTTTGGGCGTGTTAGCCCTGAACAAAAAAAACGAATTATCAAGGCTCTGCAACAAAATGGACATACAGTTGCAATGACTGGGGATGGTGTAAATGATGTATTAGCACTCAAACAAGCTGATTGTGGAATTGCAATGGCAAGTGGAAGCGAGGCAACACGCTCAGTTGCTCAACTTGTTTTACTCAATTCAGATTTTTCTGCATTGCCTACTGCCGTGCGTGAAGGACGAAAAGTTATTAATAATATTTCACAGGTTGCAAGCTTATATCTTGTGAAGACAATATACTCGGTATTATTAAGTATTTATAGTATTTTATTATTTGTACCATATCCATTTCTACCAGTACAACTGACATATATTAGTACACTTATGGTTGGAATTCCATCATTTTTCTTAGTACTTGCTCCAAATGTAAAACCTGTTTCCGGAAATTTTTTGACGAAAGTACTAAAAGATACGATACCTGGGGCATTAACGATTTTCCTTATGACAGTTGCAATCCATCTGCTTCAACCAATACTCGGATTTGATATGGTAGTACAAAGAAGTCTTATGCTCATTCTTTTAGGTGGTATTCAATTTTTGATTTTAATTAAAGTAACATACCCATTTAATCAGTTGAAAATAATGTTGATATCGATAACAGGCATTATATTTGTGCTCTCACTCTTTGTTCATGATATCCAAGATGTTTTGATGATCCAGACGCTTGCTCCAGAGTGGTATATTATGCTAATTGGGCTTATTACAATGTCGTGGTTCATAATGTTGTATTTTGAAAAAATCCTTATTTCATTTTATGGTCTACTTGAAAAACCCCGAAGTAAAGCTAAAAAAAAAAAATTAAGTAGAGATTAGTAAATATGAATGGATGCTCAAAAAAATATAAAAATAGAGTAAGGCTACGAAATGAAATATGAGATAGAAAAAAAGGAGGAATGGAAATGGCATTAACATTTGAAATTACCAAACACATAGGAATATTGGCAAAGCTACCGAATGGTTGGACAAAAGAGATAAATTTAGTGAGCTGGAATGATCGTCCAGCAAAGTATGATATCCGCGATTGGGATGAAGAACATCAAAAAATGACCAAAGGTATCACAATGAGTGAAGATGAATTTGAAGAGCTAAAAGCAATTCTAATAGACATCAAATAAGAACTAAAAAAAGAGATGCTCGGAATAACCGTTATCCTAATAGATGGACACGCAAAGAAAAAAGCGTCTATTCTATAGGGGGCAGTTTACAAAGAGTATCTCTTTTTTATTGCAGAGATGCGTATCAAAACAACCGACAAATAGGAGAAAATGTGATACAATATATAGGAATGCAAAAAAGAAATAAGATGGAGGAAAACAGTGTGAAAAGAATCGTAATAATAGATGGCTATAGTCTTTTTTTTAGAGCCTATTTTGCCACTGCCTATACAGGGCAATTTATGCATACAAGTGAGGGCTTGCCAACCAATGCGATATTCTCATTTTCGAATATGATGTTTCGAATTTTAGGAGAGCATAATTTTACGCATATCCTTGTTGCACTTGATCCTGGAGGGAAAACATTTAGGCATGAGATGTTACCAGAATACAAAGGAACCAGATCAGAGACTCCTGCAGAAATGATTCCCCAGTTTGATTTATTACCAAAACTTTTAGATGCATTGAAAATCCCATATTATAAAAAAAAGGGTTTTGAAGCAGATGATATTATTGGAACACTTGCAAAAAGAGCAGAAAGTGCAGGATACTATGTTGATATCCTCTCATCAGATCGAGATTTGCTCCAACTCATTGACGTGAAGACGACAGTTAGACTTTTAAAAAAAGGCCTAAGTGAAATTGAAGATATGACATTAGAAAAATTAGCTGAACAATTACAATTAGTACCACATCAAATTCCTGATTTAAAAGGCTTAATGGGCGATGCATCGGATAATATCCCGGGTATTCCAGGCATAGGTGAGAAAACAGCCTTAAAACTACTTGCAGCATATGGAACAATTGACGGGCTTTATGAAAATGTTGAAAACTTGAAAGGTAAGCAAAAAGAGAAAGTAGAAACATATGAAAAACAAGCACGCTTAAGTAAAGCTTTAGCAACAATTGATTGTGATGTTGATGTGGAAGAGGAATTAGAAGATTTTGAATATGGAACGATTGATTTAGAAGCATCACAACAATTTTTCCGAATGATTGAGTCAAAAACGCTCGCAAAAAAAGCACAGAGTGTCTATGATTTGCAACAAGCAACTATTTTAAATGAGGATGAAAGTTTAATGGCAGATCTACTTGCGGAGGTAGAAACGCATATGCTTATGTTAGGAGAAAATGAGCAAATCATTTTACCAAATAAGGCAGTGCTCTATTTTGAACATCCATATGAGAACTATCATACATATAAAACACCACTCTATGTCTATATTTATACACCAGAGACTGCGATGATTGCAACATGGGATGTCTTTACTAAAAATCAGTCAGTATTGACGTGGCTTGCGGATGAAAAAATGGAAAAAATAGTATTTGATAGTAAAAAAGCCTATGCGTTTTCAGCATATAACCAAATAAAAATTCAAGGAATTATATTTGATTTACAACTAGCGGGCTATGTTTTGAATCCAGGAGATAAGTTTGATGAAGTAGCTGATATGGCACAAACGCATGGTTATTCACTTCGCTTTCAAGAACATGTCTATGGGAAAAATACAAAATTTTCAGTGGAAGATTCTGATGCTGTGATGAAGTATACAAAAGAACAAGCAGAAATGGTGTATCTTTTAGCAGAAAAAATACAGGAAAATTTGGAGGAAGATGGCTTGACCTCTCTACTTGTAGATGTTGAAATGCCACTTGCACGCATTCTTGCAGAAATGGAAAAAACGGGTGTTACCGTTGATGCAAATGTTTTAAAAGAGCAAGGTGTAGTCATTCAAAAGCGGATCGCAATATTAGCGGAAATGATTTATGAATATGCAGGACAAGAATTTAATATAAGTTCCCCAAAACAATTAGGAGAAATTTTATTTGATGTCCTCCATTTGCCAGTTATCAAGAAAACAAAAACAGGCTACTCAACTGCTGCAGGAGTACTTGAGGAGTTAATGGATCAACATGAAATCATCCCATTAATTGGGGAATACCGCCAATTAAGTAAGCTTAATTCTACCTATATCAAAGGGCTGGTACCCATGATCAGTAGTGATGGGAAAATCCATACAATTTACAAGCAGGTTCAAACCCAAACAGGGAGACTTAGCTCAATTGAACCCAATTTACAAAATATCCCAATTCGATTAGAAGAAGGGCGTTTAATTAGAAAAGCCTTTTTACCTAGTAGTGCAGAAAATGTGCTCATTGCAGCCGATTATTCGCAAATTGAATTACGGGTACTTGCAGAACTAGCGGACGTGCAGGAGCTTAAAGATGCATTCATCCATAAACGAGATATCCATACAGAAACTGCTGTCAAAATATTTGATGTTGCAAGTGCAGCAGAAGTAACAAGCATCATGCGCTCACATGCAAAAGCCGTAAACTTTGGCATTATTTACGGTATGAGTGATTTTGGATTAGCAACCCAACTTAAAATTTCACGAAAAGAAGCCAAGTTTTTTATTGATAAATATTTTGAATTATTCCCAGGAATAAAAGCATATATGGCAGAAATGATTGATTTTGCCGAAAAAGAAGGCTTTGTTGAAACAATCCTTAAAAGAAGACGCTATTTCCCAACAATACATAGTCGTAATTTCAATGAACGCAATTTTGCTAAAAGAGCAGCAATGAATGCACCAATACAAGGGAGTGCAGCCGATATTCTGAAATTGGCAATGCTTGCAATTGATGAGATGATTGAGCGTGAAAAACTCACGGCTAAAATGATTTTACAAGTCCATGATGAATTGATTTTTGATGTTCCGCTGGTTGAAAAAGAAATCATGCAAACAATCATCGAAAAAGGTATGACAAAAGCATATGAAATGAGCGTACCTCTTGATATTGAAATGTCCGTTGCGCATACATGGTATGAGGCAAAATAGAAGAAAAGTTAAAAGGAGATGCAATACATGCCAGAATTACCAGAAGTAGAAACAGTAGTACGCCAATTAGATGAAAGGCTCAAAGGTCAAAAAATCACGGCAATGACTATTTTCTATCCCAAAATGGTGAAAACCGATAATACTATATTTAGTGAAAGTATTATTGGTCAAAAAATTAGCGGTGTGGAAAGATTTGGTAAGTATATCCTCATCTGTCTTGAAAATAAAAAAGTAATCCGTATTCATCTGAGAATGGAAGGTAAATTCTATATTGTGGACACGCTGGTTGATGAGAGTCTAGAAAAGCATACCCATATTATTTTCCACTTGGATGATGGCAAATATATTAAATACCATGATGTTCGAAAATTTGGAACAATGGAATGCATCGACTACCATGACAATTGGCATACTGAATCAAAGTTTGCAACACTTGGATACGAACCATGGGAAAAACTTTGTACGCCAGCATTTATTTTTGGGCGATTACAGAAGTCAATAACCCCGATAAAAACTTTTTTGCTTAGCCAAAAAACACTTGTGGGCCTTGGGAATATTTATGTTGATGAAGTGCTTTTTAGAGCAAAAATCCATCCAGCACAAATAGCAGCAACACTAAAAGAAAGCGATGCGAAGATGATTAAAAAGCAGTCTGAAATTGTTTTAAGAAAAGCAATTACACTTGGAGGAACAACAATTAGGACATATCATAATACATTTGGGATAGATGGCCTTTTCCAAAATGAATTGCAAGTGCATTTACAAAAAGGGAAAGGCTGTCCGATATGTGGAACTGAAATAATAAAAGAAAAGCTTGCAGGTCGCGGGACGTATTATTGCCCTAGTTGCCAAACAATCAAATAGAAGGAGTCACGAAAAATGAAAAAAGTAATCGGATTAACAGGAGCAATTGCAACAGGGAAATCAACAGTGGCAAAATTATTTATTGATGAAGGAATTTATGTTATTGATAGTGATGTTTTAGCAAAAGAGGCATTAGATAATCCAAAAGTCATTGACCAAATTGTTGAGGCCTTTGGAGAAGTAGTCCTTTTACCAACAGGGGCAATTAACCGTGTGTACTTGGGAGAAGTTATTTTTGCGGATATTGAAAAGCGTCTAGAATTGAATGCGATTGTACACCCCATTGTTAAAAAACAAATTCAAGAGCTACTAACAAGCAGAAGAAATGAGCTAGTTGTCGTGGATGTTCCATTAATGTATGAAACGGATATTCATGAAATGATGGATGAGATTGTGGTAGTCTATGCACCTTTGGAAGTTCAAGCCCATCGTTTAATGGAGCGTAGCCACTTTGACTATGAGGATGCAATGCTGAGAATTGGTGCACAGATTTCAATTGAAGAAAAAAAAGAGATGGCAGATTATGTGTTGGACAATAGTGGTGCTAAAATGCAACTATATCGTAATTTCAGAGAATTATTAAAAAAACTATAAGAGGTGTTAAAAAATATGGATCATATAAGACCTAATGATTTACTAGTAGCGACAAAAAAAATGATATTTTGTGAGAATTGGATGAAAATATTAATAGAGTTCTACCAGCCTTTTATTGGAATAAAAGCAGCAGGAATCTATGCTACCCTAGCTTTTTTAACCGAAGGTGAGAATAATCAAAGCCACCATCTCATTTTAAAACAAACACAACTTGATTGGCCAGATTTTTTAGAAGAAATCCCCAAATTACAGGCAGCAAATTTACTAGAAGTGTTTAAGTTAAGTGGAGATGTTCTCACAAAATATCATTATGTTTTAAAAAGCCCGCTTGCACCGAATATCTTTTTACAAGAACCGTTACTAGCCAAAGTCCTGCTTAGTTCAGTAGGTGATACCTATTTTGAGGGCATGCTAAAGCGGTATAAAAAAATAGGTGGCGCGGTTGATATGAGGGCAGATGCAATCTTCATGCCAAAATTTAAAGATATATTTCATACATTGCTGGCAAATGATTTTTCTAAAGTTGAAGTCCAACAGTCTAAAAATCATGTGCTGCAGAGCAATCAATCCTATTTTTTTGAGACTTTTTTTCTGATGATACCTGCAAGTATCCGCAATTCATACGAATTCTCAGCCGATTTTAAAATAGTATTGCAGCAGTTAGCTTCGGTCTATAATTTTGATTCTGGTCAAATGGCACAAGTATTTAATATGACATATCAGGTGCATGGTGGTGTATTTACAGAACAAAACTTACGTAAAATAGCGTATGAAATGATTGTCTCAGAATTACGACAAGAAAAAAAATCAGAAGTAGAAACACCAAAAGTAGGCGATGCTCCATATATTAAAGATGCACGCATTCGCCAGTTATTACTACAAGTGAAGCAATTGAGCACAATAGAGTATATTAGGCTACTTACAAATAATGTTACCCCAATTGATCTTAAAAATGTCGAAAGTTTGCAATTAGATTATCAATTACCGCCTGAAGTTATCAATATTTTACTTGATTATGTGTATAAGACACAACAGACTTTTTCGAAGCCACTGATGAATGCTATTGCACAGGAGTGGAGTAAAAAGGGTGTGAGGAGTGCAGAGGATGCATACTATGCAGTCAACGGTTTTGTTAAAAAAGCAAAAGAGCGTAGTTTGAAAAAGACAGCAAGACCAACAAAGGCAAAACGAACAGAGTTAATGCCAGTTTTCGAAGTCGAGAAAGAAGAAAAAGCATTCACTGCAGCATTTGAGGCAGCATTGAAAGATATGGAGGAGGACTAAAATGAAGTCAATTCAAGAAGTTATTGGTAAAAATCAAGATCAAAAAGATGCAATTGAGGCGGTTCTAAAGCAAATTGAACAGAGTAAAATTTTACAACCATATATTTTGAAATTTAACTTGAATACAGATGAAATCATCCAAAATAGTTTAACGCT
This sequence comes from Erysipelotrichaceae bacterium, assembly GCA_003864555.1. GTDB lineage: Bacteria > Bacillota_I > Bacilli_A > Culicoidibacterales > Culicoidibacteraceae > BHER01. The sequence continues at coordinate 23,498 of BHER01000005.1, forward strand.
TATCCGCTTTGATGCCTATGTAAAAGCCAAAGCAGAGGGGATTGATTTGAGCGGGAATACAAATTTAGAAGGATATCTGAGTATCGATTCATATAGACGAATTGAATTTTCCTATCGCTATAATGAGAAGTATGAGAAATTACTCAAAATCCGTGAGTATGTCACATGCTGGCATCTTGATGAGCATATGCTTGATGCTGCGATGAAAGATTTCATTGCCGACAAGGACTCACCAGCCGTGCGCTTAGCGATGGTTATGGTTTCGCAAAGTATTCGAAAAGATAAAATGCCAATACGAGGGCTTTTTATTTCAGGTGCCAATGGGGTTGGGAAAACTCATATGCTTGCTGCTATTGCCAAAGAGTTCTACACGAAAAAGAAAAGAACAACAATTGTTTTTTTTCCAGAATTAATTCGCGATTTAAAACAGAATCCTTTTGGAGCGGATAAAGTTGTGAGGCACTTACAAAAAACCCCGATTTTAATGATTGATGATATTGGTTCGGAAATGCAGACAAGCTTTAGTCGGGATGAAATTTTATTGCCCGTTCTAAATGCCCGCATGAATAACCGGATGATAACTTTTTTCACATCTAATTTAGATATGGCAGGATTGGAACACCATTTCACCCAGAGTCAATATGGTGAAAATGAGCCAATAAAGGCAAAAAGAATTATTGAACGCATCTTAGCACTGAGTGATTTTTCCCCCATGCTCGGTGATAATAAAAGACAAAAATAAAAAGGAGATACTAAAATGGCAGAATATACTGTGTTAATAACCGATATTGATGATACTTTACTTAATAGTAATCATGAAATTAGTCCTGAAAATTTATCAGCAATTCAGCGACTGCAAGCGAAAGGGAATATCTTTGTTTTAGCAAGTGGTAGACCAAATGGTGGGATGCAAAAAATTGTTGAAACAATTGGATTACAAAAAGAAGATAGCTATCTTATTGCATTTAATGGTGGTAAAATCATCCATACCCAAACAGGTGTTGAAATACTTAATAAGGGGCTATCCCATGATGATTTTTCGCAGGCATGTGATTTTGCAGAGCTATATGATGTAAGTATTTGCTCTTATACCAAAACTGCTGTAGTTGTTAGTAAAGATTCTGAGCAATCACGAATAGAGGCAATGCTTACTGGCATGGAATATAAAATTGTAGATGATATCAAAGCTTTTTTTACAGACAAAGCAATTCCCAAAGCAATTATTTTTGCAGAATCAGAGAAAATAGAAATACTCCAACCAATGCTTAGAGAATATATGGAACAAAAAGTGGAGATTACTATTTCGAAACCAATTTTCTTAGAAATAACGCCAAAAGGGGTGCACAAAGGAGAAGCAGTTAGGTTTCTTGCAAACCATTTGGGTTATAAACTATCAGAAATCATTGCAGTAGGTGATGGGGAAAATGATATTGAGTTACTAAAAGTTGCAGGATTAGGGCTTGCTGTGGCAAATGCATCGCCAAAGCTTAAAATAGTTGCAGATGGTGTGATTGTGTCAAATGATGAACATGCAATTGCGCATATAGAGGAGCATTTTTTGAAGTAATCAAGGGTTGGCAGTTGAACAAGATGAGTAAAAAGCTTGAAGATTCTTAGGAAATATGTTACCATTACCTTAAAAGTAAGAAAAGAGGAATAAATAATGAAATATGAAATTAAAGGTGGCCAATTTCCAGTAGTAGTATTCCAAATGGATGAGGGAGATCAAGTATTCTCAGAAGCTGGTGGGATGTCGTGGATGACATCAAACATAAAAATGGAGACTAATACAGGTGGAGGACTTTTAAAAGGACTTGGGAGAACATTTGCAGGAGAATCGATGTTCTTTAATTATTACAAAGCGTTAGCAAATGAGCAAATGATTTCATTTGCATCAGGGTTTCCAGGGAAAATAATGCCAATTGAATTAGATGGAACATATGAAATCATTGCCCAAAAAAGAGCATTCTTAGTTGGGACAACAGGAGTAGATCTAAAAGTTACTTTTGTGAAGAAATTTGGAGCAGGATTATTCGGTGGTGAAGGGTTTATTCTCCAAAAATTTTCTGGAAATGGAGTAGCATTTTTAGAAATTGATGGTGATGTTGTCGAGTATGAACTAAAAGAAGGCGAAAAATTACTGATTGACCAAACACATTTAGCTGCAATGGATACAACCGTAAGCTTTAGTATTGAACGTGTCAAAGGGATCAAAAATATTTTATTTGGTGGCGAAGGATTATTCTTAGGAACACTTACAGGACCTGGTCGCGTTTGGATTCAAACAATGCCATTTTCAAAAATGATGGGTACTATGATGGCTGGAATGGGAAGTAAATAAATAATAATATATAATAGCGATAAAGACTGCACACTTAAAAAAGTATGCAGTCTTTTTTTTATAAATAACCAGATAATCTACGAAAAAATAAGAGGAGGAAAAGAGGTGAACAATTATTGGCAGTCGGAGTTGAGAAAATTGGTAAAAGATATTATTGTCACCGCTGTCAAAATAAAAAAAGCCACTATTTTGGAAGATATAGAGACGGGATTACAGGGGAGCAGACAGTATATTGTCGAAGCTGCACTGAGCAAATTCAATCCAATATGGGACAGGAGCTTACAGAATGTAGTTGCTATTTTGAAAAAGAGCAAATGGATGGATTTCAAATAGCCATGCCTTTTTACCCAACGGCAAAACAACGACAAATAGTATGGCAACTTTGGCTCAGTTTGAGTCATACTAAAAAAGTGATGTTACAGGCTGTCTGTGGTGCTGGTAAAACGGAGATTGCAACACTTATTATTGCAAGTTATCTTCGCAGAGGAGGGGTAGTTGGCTGGGCTATTGCGCGTCGGGATGTGGTTGTCGAGTTGCAGGAGCGACTGCAAGCATATTTCCCTAAAACTACGGTACTCGGATTATATCAGGACTCTCCCGATCTTGGGAGAAAAGGCCAATTAATCGTTTTGACAACGGCAAGGCTTTCAGCATTTTACCAGAGCTTTGATTTTCTTGTTATCGATGAAAATGATGCCTACCCTTTTTCAGTAAGTGCATTTCAGCAGGCAACGGCAGCTATGAGTGTTATCAAAAATGCAAAAACACTATATATAAGTGGAACAGTGGAGCAAAAAGATGTAAAAGACTATGATGCAATCATCAGTCTTTCCAGACGCTTTCATGAACGTGAACTCCCCCAAATAGAATTTGTGGAACAAAGACACACCATGTATCGGGAGCATTCGGATTTTTTTAAAAAAATTGCCGGATTTATCAAAAAAGGCCAACCGATTTTTATTTATGTTAAAAGTAAGAAAAAAGGATTGGATGTATTGAAAGTACTCATAAGGTACTGGGATGGATGTGTTGAGAATGTCTCAAGCAATGATCAAAAAAGAACAGAGATACTCAATCGTGTGCGAAGTGGGCAAACACAGATCCTTATTACAACCACAATTTTAGAGCGTGGTGTAACATTCAAAAATCTACAAGTCATAGTCTTAGATGCAGATGCTGATATCTTTAATGCTGCAACACTTGTGCAAATTGCTGGTCGTGTGGGACGGAGTATAGAATCAATAGAGGGGGAAATATATTTTTATTATGGGAGTGGCATAACATATGCTATGCGTCGGGCAAAAAAATACCATAATAGGGCTAATAAAGGGGAGGTGATTTTCTTGTGAGGTATTGTCTAGTCTGTTCTGAACCTAAACAGCACTTAACTAATTTACTGGAGCCATTTTATTTTAAAAGTAGAATACGGAAATATCTCTGTGCTACTTGTTTTATGCAACTCATACCAATTAATCGGACATCGTGCTGCCGGGGCTGTAGTAAAAAAGGGGAGGATGCTACAATATGTGAAGAATGCACTATCTGGGAAAATACACAATATTGTAAACTTAACCATACTGGAATCTTTGAATATAATACTTTTGCTAAAGATGTCATGTGGAAAATAAAGCATAACCGTGATTGCGAGCTCATATTATTGTTAATAGAAATAGCATCGGCATATGTACTAAAGCATAAGGATGTGGCATGCACGATATTGGTACCGTTTCCAACAAATTTAAAAAGCCTGGAACAAAGGAGGTTCTCAGTAACACATACAGTTGCAACTGCCCTTGAGGATATTATGAGACAAGAATGCTTATTACTAAATTTTAAGAGGGAGGGGAATAGCCAACACAACAAGAAGAAAAAAGAGCGAATGGCCTACGCCCATACTCTCTTTACAATCGATGAAGAGCTTATAAAAAGTATTGGTGGGAAAGAGCTACTCCTTTTTGATGATGTCCTAACTACTGGTGCAACAATGGTTGCTGCATATAAAAGCTTTGAAAAAATAGGGATAACACAAGTGCAAAGCTTTAGTATTTTCAGGTGAGGTGCTGATATATTTTAAGGGAGTAGCTAAAAAAGGTTAAAATTGGAGATGAAAAGAACGGCATGATTCTTTGAAAAACACTTTCAGTATGATATAATAAAAGTATACAAAATAGGAGGCGATTACTATGAAACTACAAGTAAGAGGACAAAGTATCGAAGTCACAGAAGCAATTCAAGGTTATATAGAACAAAAATTTTCAAAAATAGAAAAGCATTTTTCTAATCCAGAAGATATAAATGTCAGAGTGTTGCTCAAAGTCTATCCTAATCATATTCAAAGGGTAGAGGCAACTGTTGAAACAACAAAGTATGTATTCCGTGTAGATGAGAAACAAGAAAATCTCTATGCTGCTGTTGATTTAGCTGTTGATAAACTGGAACGCCAAATTAGAAAAAATAAAACACGTATTAATAAACATGTTCGGGCACATAATAAAGCAGAGATTGAAGATTATATGAAAATGTATGAAGAAGAGCCTGAACAAATCATTGTGAATAAAAATGATGTTGTCAGAGTAAAACATATTGAATTACGCGCAATGGGTGTTGAAGAAGCAATCTTACAAATGGATCTTATCGGACATGATTTCTTTTTATACAGAGATATTGATGTCAATAAGACCTGTGTTATTTAT
>BHER01000006.1 GCA_003864555.1 Erysipelotrichaceae bacterium
GATATTAGTTATATGGCCAGGGAAAAAAAGCGGCACTGGCATATTTTGAACTGATGGTTGATTATCTTTTAAAAATGCTATTTTTTTGATATAATATACTCTGATAGGGAGTTTTTTTATGGGTATAGTTAATGAAAATGAAGTAAATAGGGAGCAGTCACTGCTAAGTGGGCTTGTGCAATGGAAATATATTGATAAACTAAGCTTTTTTGCTGTACTAATTTTACTGTCTTTCAGTATCATTTTTGTTTATAGTACTACGATATATTATTCAATATTTGATTCAAATTGGGGAAACTCACCGTACGATTTTGTACAAAAGCAAATACTTTTTTCGATAATTGGCATCACTTTTTACTTTATAGTTCAGAGGATACCAATAGACTATTACATTAGAAACTGGAAAGTGATTTTAAATACAGTTGTTGTGCTCATGGTACTACCATTATTTTTTGAACCCCGAAATGGTGCTCACCGTTGGATTGCACTGGGGTCATTTACATTTCAGCCCTCAGAAGTAGCAAAAATAGCGCTTATATTACTTTGGAGTATTGCGTGTGTTACGCGAATGGATGACTTTAAAGAACGCTTTAAAGTTCTCAAGGCTAAAAAAGCCCCGATGGAACTATTTGTGCGCCGAATTGTTAAATCTTGGGGGGAACCGGTGATTTACACTCTCATCCTATTACTATTGTATCGACTACAGTCCGATAATGGTAGTGCTGTTATCTCAGGTGCCCTTATATGCATTCTCTTATTTGCATCGGGAGGTCTTCCGGCAAAAGCATCCAGAGTATTTTGGGGTATCGTAGTTTTTCTTGTTGGAGTACTCACAGCAGCATCAACTTATTTTAAAAATATGGATCCGAAGATATTAGTTGAATGGGGGAAGTCAAACTATGTATATGGACGTTTTGTTTCATGGATAAATCCCTTTGTAGACTATGATAGAATGGGGTTCCAACTTGTTAATTCTCTTATTGCGATGTCAAAAGGAGGGTTATTTGGTGTCGGTCTTGGAAAAGGTACACAAAAAAAAGGGCATTTGCCGGATGGACATACAGACTTTATTTTAGCAAATATAGTAGAAGAAGGTGGCATATTCACATTACTGATTCTCTATACACTGTATATGGTTATTATCCTTCGTGGGTACAAAATAGCACGAGAATCAAAAAGTCGAATATCGATGCTTGCAGCAACAGGAATTGCAAGTTTATTCTTTATCCAGGCATGCTGGAATAGTGCTGGAATAGTAGGTTTATTGCCACTAAAAGGTCTACCAGCACCGCTACTTAGCTCAGGTGGGACATCACTCATTTTTATGCTTGTAGCGTTAGGTATTCTTCAACGAGTGCATATTGAAAATCAAAAAGGAGTCACGAAGAAAAATGAAAAAAACCCTCGAAAAATCCGAGAGAATGGAAAAAATCCGAGAAAAAGTTACAGTAAACAATAGCATTAACGAGTATCAAAGAGTTGCACATCTCATCTTAAGCGATAGCTCTCTTGTAAGCCTATTTGAGCAGTACCGGACAACACAGAGTGCATATTTAATACAGAGAGAAAGACCGGGAGAAAAAGAAAAAGCAGATCTTTTTATTGAAGAATTAAAACAACAAAAAACAGTGTTGTTGGCTAATGATGATGTCAGCAATTATTTTATGTTAGGGAGAAAAATCACATTTTTTGCAGATGAATTAAATTTTGAACTAAATAAAATAATCAAAACAGAAAAATCAGGGTGTAAGTAATATTAGGAGGTTTATATGAAAATATCAGGCGGTATTTTAGGCTCGCGAAAAATCAAGACATTAGAAGGTGGAGGGACAAGGCCAACTTCTTCCAAAATTCGAAGTGCTATTTTTAATTCTCTTGGACAGAAATTTTCAGGTGGTTATGTACTTGACCTTTTTTCTGGAAGTGGGGCAATGGCGTTCGAGGCGATAAGTCGTGGATATGAATTTGCAGTATGTATTGATAGTAGTAGACTAGCAGCAAAAATAATAAAAGAAAATAGTGTGCTACTTGGAATAGCTGAAAAAATAGAAATTCAAAATATGGATTTTAAATTGGGATTGAAGAGATTAGAAGCAATGCAAGAATATAATTTGATTATCGTTGATCCGCCATATGATCTTTTGGTATTAGAAGAGGTCATGGAAAAGATAGCAACGATGGGAATTTTAGCAAATGATGGTAACGTTGTTTTAGAATTTTCAAAAAAAAGCTATCAAGGAGGTGGAATAGAACCCCCTAATTTTGAAAAAATATTTCATCGAATATATGATGATACGGTTATCGAAATTTTTAGAAAAGAAAGCAGTGAGATAGTATGATGATTAAAGCACTTTACCCTGGAAGCTTTGACCCAGTGACAAGGGGGCATGTGGATATTATTGAAAGAGTAAGTAAATCTTTTGGACATCTCTATATTGGTATAATTGAAAATGCGAGTAAGGATGCGATGTTCTCAATTGAGGAGCGCTTGATTTTAATGGAGGAGGCAACGGCACATCTTCGTAATGTAAGTGTCATCTCTTTTAGTGGACTTACGGTGAAATATGCAGAAGAAATCAAGGCAAGTGCACTTATACGGGGACTACGAGCAATCAGTGATTTTGAATATGAATTACAATTGGCATCGACAAATAGACGAATTAATCCTGAAATTGAAACGCTTTTTTTGATGGCTAGCACGAAGTATTCATACGTGAGTTCATCTTTAGTTAAAGAGTTAAGTTTATATGATTCAGATATAAGTTTCTATGTTCCCGCATGCGTTGAAAAAGCCTTAGCAGATAAAAAAATGGAGGGAAAATAAATGAACAAATTAAAAAAACTGGATAATTTTTCACTCAAAATCATTGCTTGTGCAACGATGTTAATTGATCATATTGGATATGTCTTTGTTTTCGATTTACCAACTGATGTTGCAAATCTTTTGCGAATTATAGGTCGAATTTCTTTTCCCATTTTTGCATTCTTACTTGTGCAAGGATTTATCCACACCAAAGATCGCATCTACTATTTGGCCCGTATTCTTGGTTTTGGTTTTGCGTTGACGATTGGTTTGGCACTAGTAACAAGAATCTTTGGTATTGAAGTTCCAACACAGTTAAATATTTTTATTACGCTTGGCTTTGGAATAATAGCGTTATGGTGGATTGAATATTATTGGGAGACGAGTTCTGTTGTAACAAGTTTAGTACTCCTTTTTTGGCTTGTTCTAGCAGATACTATTCATGTAGACTATGGATCATATGGGGTACTTATGATCATTTTATTTTATGCCACACGTAAAAATCCTATAGCTATGGTTTTAAGCTTTATTGGACTGAATATCGTGAATTCAGGACTCGATGTGTTAAGGGTTGAAAATGCAAATTTAAATCAGTTATACTCAGTAATGTCTTTACCCTTAATTTTGGCATATAATGGAGAAATTGGGAGACGAGGTGGGAAATACTTGTTTTATGCATTCTATCCTTTACATTTTATTTTCCTTTATATAATTAAATATATATTTTATTAATATTATGAGAAAGTTGGGGATGCTATATGAGTCAAATTAAAGTTATGAGTGAATCGCTTTCCAATAAAATTGCTGCTGGTGAAGTTGTTGAGCGGCCAAAGTCGATAGTTAAAGAATTAGTTGAAAATGCTCTTGATGCCGGAGCAACAACCATAAAAATTGTAACCGAAGGTGCAGGTATAAAAAAAATAATGGTGGAAGATGATGGAAAAGGTATGAGCATGGAAGATGCAAAACTTGCTTTTTTACGGCACGCAACGAGTAAGATTTTTTCTGAGGATGATCTTTTTAAAATTGGAACGCTTGGTTTTCGAGGAGAGGCATTAGCAGCAATTGCATCAGTTAGTGAAGTTACATTGCACACGGGACTGGCATCAAAGAGCTCAACAATAATCAAAATTTCTAGTGGAGTAATGGAGAGTGTCACCGAAAGCGATGGACGTATTGGGACAAATATAACAGTTGAAAATTTATTTTATAATACACCAGCACGCTTAAAGCATTTAAAATCACTGTATACAGAATATATGCATATCACAGAATACTTACAAAAAATGGCTTTAGCGCGACCAGATATACGATTTGAATATATTCAAGATGATAAACAGGTTTTCCAAACATTTGGAACAGGGAAATTAGACGAAACCCTCGTCATGATTTATGGGGATAAAATAGCGGGATATATGTATGAGGTTGAAAAAGCAGATACCGATTTTAGTATAAGTGGGATAATTAGCCATCCACAAATGCAGCGTGCTAGCAATAAAGTAATGAGTATCTCAATTAACCAAAGAACAGTTCGCCACTATGGGATAAATAGAGCGATTATTGCTGCGTATGGTAATCTCCTGCCAAAAGGAATGTACCCTATTGTAGCATTCGACATCAAAGTTGATAATCAGCTAGTTGATGTTAATGTACATCCAGCAAAATTGGAAGTTCGTCTAAGTCAAGAAGCTCAAATAGAGCAATTGGTTAAAAGTGCAATCGAAGATGTGCTTGCGAATAGAAACTTGATTTATAAAAATGTGCATCAACCTAAAAAAATTAGAACATCAGAACAGTTTGGATTAAGCTTAGAAAATCACGCCAAAAGTCAAAAAATAGCAGAAGATGTAGTAAGCTATCAAAAACTGAGTCCCCAGATAGAAAGCATGCAAAAAGAAAAAAAAATCATCTACTATCCGAATAAAAATTCAGAGAGTGGTGATCTCGTTTCTAAGCCTAGAAAAGACATACTACAATCATTTTATCAAAGATCAAATTTGGATGCTAACACCGATGTAAGGAATGATGAAAAAGCTCAGCTTGAAGTAGTAAGGGATGTAACTTCCTCAAATGACGTTGATTTTGGAGCACAGAACACCGCAGTAGATACACTGCAGCAGCTGTCGATTATTGGACAATTTGATGCAACATATATCATTGGACAAAAAGACCATGCACTATACTTAATTGATCAACATGCGGCGCAAGAGCGAATAAAATATGAAGAACATATGCAAAAAGTTCGTGCTTTTGAAACTATTACCGTACAAGAACTGCTTTTTCCACTTGTAATTATATTATTGCCTGAAGAATTGAAAGCTATCAAATTATATGGAGAAGATTTCCAGAAAAATGGGATTTTATTTGAAAAATTTGGTGAAAATGAAATAAGAATTAATGGTGTTCCGAGTTGGATTAATAAAACAGATATTGAAGTGTATGTCCGGAAAGCAATAGCAAGTATTACAAAAAACAAGGCTATTGATTCAGCAGAAATCCGAGAGCAGGAGCTCATAATGTTAAGCTGTAAATACTCAATAAAAGCGAATGATATTTTAAGTATTCGTGAAATGGAAGTGCTAATTGATATGCTAAGTAAAACAAAAACGCCCTACACCTGTCCACATGGGCGACCAATTATCATAGAATATACTAAAGGAGAAGTGGAAAGGTGGTTCAAGCGTGCATAAAGTTATCATTATATCAGGACCCACAGCATCAGGAAAAAGCAGCCTTGCAATTGATGTGGCTAAACTTTTCAATGGGGAAATCATCAGTGCGGATTCTATGCAAATTTACTATGGAATGGATATTGGGACTGCAAAGATAACACAACTTGAAAAACAGGGAATTGAACACCATTGTATTGATATGATAGCACCAGACCAGAAGTATAGTATTGCACAATTTCAAGCAGATGCTAGAAAAGCAATTTCTGATATTGTGTATCGTGGTAAACTACCAATAGTAGTCGGAGGAAGTGGGCTATATATCCAATCACTTGTTTTCGATTATGATTTTTCTGAGTCAAAAAAACTAGATTTTGAAAGATATGATGATATTGAAACAACCACCATCTATGAATCACTTCAAAAAATTGATTGCGTAAGTGCTGAAAAAATTGATCCCGCCAATAGAAGAAGGCTCATACAGGCTTTGGCAATTGCAGAGCAAACGGAGAAAACAAAATCAAAAAGAGAAGCGGAACAAGAAAAAAAACTCCTTTTTGATATTTATCCAATTGCTATTCTCCCCGAGCGGGCTCACTTGTATGAGACAATCAATATGCGTGTAGACCAAATGCTTAGGTCTGGGTTATTGGCGGAGGTTGAATATTTTAATACAACCTACGAGCTAGCAGAACAAGTAAAACTTGCTATTGGTTATAAAGTTCCACTTGAGTATCTTATGAGCGGGAAGATGACCTATGAAGAAATGGTTGAAAAAACGAAGCAGGATACCCGGAAATTTGCTAAAAGACAAATGACATGGATACGCAATCAAAAAATATCATATATCAGGTGTGATGGCAATGGGATAGATGATAAACTTGCAGGGATTGAAAGCTTTCTCAAAGGATAAGAAGAAGAAGGGGATAAATGCTAAGTAAAATTAGAAAATAATCCCTTTTTCTTTTCCAAATTTATTTGTATTCTCTAAAAATATGTTATAATAGACAAGATAGTCCAATCTAAAAATGCGGGTATATAATAAATCAGGAGAGGATACGGTAAAATGAGGAAAATTATTGCGATAATCGTTGCAAAACTAGCGATAATTATCGGAAAAATAATGCGTAGAGGATCAAGCTTACCCGGATATCTTGCAATTAGAATTGACAATGAAATAGGAAAAAAGTTAGATGTGAGTGGCTGTACTATTATTGGAATCACCGGTGCAAATGGTAAATCAACAACAACAGCATTGCTAGCAGAAATCTTTAAAGCAAATGGCTATATCGTTGCAGCAAATCTTAAAGGATCTAATATGAGACCAGGAGTCTTTACAGGTATTTTAGAGAAAACAACATTATTGGGGAAGGTACGTGCTGATATCATTTTGATGGAAGTTGATGAATTTTCTTCGCCAAAAGTATATGATGCAATTAAGCCTGACTATCTTGTTATGACCAATGTCTTGCGTGATCATATTGAACGTCAAAGTGATATAAGTAATGTCCTAGAAAAAATAGCGGACAAGTTACCAAAGAGTACAACACTTATTCTAAATGGAGATGACCCACTTGTTGCATCGCTCAATTATACAGAAATGAATCCGCGGATTTATTATGGTATTCGAGATGACATGCATGGTGTTATAACAGCTGAAGGTGCACTTGCTGGAAAATTTTGTCTGCAATGTGGAGAAAAACTTGGATATCAGCGTTATTATTATGAACATATTGGTGTCTATAAATGCCCAAGTTGCGATTTTGGCGATATTACTTTAGACTTTATTGGGACAGATATCAATCTTAAGGGGCATACAATGGATATCAATGGTGAGCAGTATAGCGTAAACTACGATGCATTCTATATGTATTATAATGTCCTTGCAGCAGTAGCAATCTCCAAGACAATTGGAATAACGCACGAGCAAATTCAAAAAGTCACAGAAAACTTTGTAGTTGGGAATGCCCGTCTAGAGCATTTTTACTTACATGAACGCCTAGGAATCATGAATTTTTTGAAAAATGCAACATCATTATCAGCAACAATTGATTTGATTGTTGCAGACAAACAGGAGAAAACAGTTGTTTTTGTAATGGATGATACGTATGATGGGCGCTACTTTATCACACAGTGGTACTGGGATGCAAAAGTTGAAAAACTTGCTGAAGATGAGACGATACAATATTTTGTGTGTACTTGGAAAAGAGCATATGATATGGCAGTACGTCTAAAGGCTGCTGGGGTTAGTAGTGAGAAGATTATTGTTGAACCTGATATGGAAAAGGCAGTGGGGATTTTACGAGAACAAACAACAGGAAACATATATCTTGGATATGATACAGATTCGCATAGTATTTCTAAAGTCGTCAGTGCACTGGCAAAATTTCCAGAGAATATACATCTTAGAAAATAAAATATGAGAGGACATGAAGATGAAAAAGCTAGAAATACTATACCTTTGTGAGGATTTACTAGATTTTGATGGGACACGTGGGGATATGCTATACTTTTTGAGCCAATTAGAAGCAAGAAATATTGCATACACACTGACTAAGCATCAGACTACAGAAAAGATCAGCGTCAGTAATTATGATTTTATTTATGCAGGTGTTGTACCACAGAAATATGAGAAATTGTATTTGAGCGCTTTGAAAGAAAATATTAGCGACTTGAATACCTATATTGATTCTGGGAAAGTGATGCTCGCAATAGAACAATCTTTCTTATTCTTATGTAAAAGTATAACTGAAGGGGAGTATCTTAATTTCCTCCCATATACAATTGTAAAAGAAGCTAACTATACAATTGGCAATATACTTTTAGATGTGAATATAGTTGGAGAAAATGGGAAGAAATTCAAATCTAAAATCAATGGGTTCGTTAATAGCCGCTATCATGTTTCTATTCCAAATAAAGAAAAGTTTGGGAAAATTAGATTAGGACAAGGCTATTTTTGGGAAAGCATGCAAGAAGGAGCCGTATACAAAGGACTTATAGGAACACAACTACGGGGCCCAATATTACCTCGAAACTTTGATCTATGCAATTATATAATAGAACAAATCACAAAAAAAGAACTTGCGCCAATAGATAATCTTCTAGAGAAAAAAGCCAAAGAGCAACTGACTGCAGATTGTCAAAGATTTATCGATTCAGGAGAACAAAAAAAAGAATACACTTATATTTCGTAAAACATGAAATACAATAAAAAAGAGCAAAAGAAAGGAATGTTACTATGTTAAAACCATCAATATATTCACTAACATTAGACGATTTAACGAGCTGGTTAAAAGAAAATAATCATAAAACATTCAGAGCAAAGCAAATATGGAAATTCCTCTATGAGCATAAAGTGGAGTCATTTGAGCAAATGCATAATATTGGGACTGATTTACAAAGTCAATTAGCACAAACTTTTGATATGATGGTGCTAGAAGAAAAAGTTGTCCAAAAATCGAAGGATGGAACGATTAAATTCCTATTTCGTTTAGAGGATGGAGAACTGATTGAAACAGTCCTCATGAGACAAAAATATGGAAATTCCGTTTGTGTAACAACACAAGTTGGCTGTAATATTGGTTGCTCTTTTTGCGCAAGTGGGTTATTGAAAAAACAGCGTGATTTAACGGCAGGTGAAATTGTTAGCCAAATAATGTACGTCCAAAAACACCTCGATATGCAAGGCAATGAGCAAAGAGTAAGCCATATTGTTATCATGGGAATTGGTGAGCCATTTGATAATTATGACAATCTTATGAAATTCATCCGTATTGTAAATGACCCAATTGGATTGGCTATTGGTGCAAGACATATCACAGTTTCGACAAGTGGAATTGTGCCTAAAATCTATGCTTTTGCTGAGGAAGGAATTCAGGTTAATCTAGCAATTTCATTACATGCACCAAATGATGAAATCCGGACAAAACTCATGAAAATAAATGGGGTATTCCCACTTGAAAAACTTTTACCAGCAGTTTGGACATATGTTGAAAAAACAAATAGACGAGTGACGTTTGAATACATCATGATTGATGACTTAAATGACCACAAGGAGGAAGCACTTGAACTAGTGAAAATCATTCCCAAATCACTTCGTCATATGGTTTATGTAAATCTTATCCCTTATAATCCCGTGAATGAACATATTGGCTATAAACGGTCGACACAAGAAAATATTATGGCATTTTATGATCTTCTTAAAAAAAATGGAGTGACTGTTGTAACAAGATTAGAACAAGGTACAGATATTGATGCTGCTTGTGGACAGTTACGTTCTAAAAAAATAAGCAAAGGAGTAGAGTAATGAAAACATTTGTGGAAAGTGATCAAGGTCTGGTAAGAACAAGAAATGAAGACTATACAGAAATTTTTGAAAAAAATGGTGTCATTCTGATGGCTGTTGCAGATGGCATGGGTGGGCATCGAGCGGGTGATGTAGCAAGCCGTATGAGTTTGAAATGTCTAAAAATTGCATTCGAAAATTTTGATGTTTCTATTTCAAAAGAGGATGCTAAGAAGTGGATTGGGAAAGTATTTGAAAAAATAAATAATATCATTCATCAAGAAGCAGAAAAAACAGCTGAGTATATCGGAATGGGCACAACACTTGTTACAGCACTCATTTCACCTGCCTATATAATTATTGGGAATGTTGGGGATAGCCGCGCGTATATTACAACGGATGAAGATATCCTAATGCAGGTAACTGAAGACCATACGCTTGTTGCAGAACTTTATCGACAGGGAGAATTAAGTATTGATGAGTTAGAGACACATCCAAATAAAAATATTCTACTGCAAGCTATTGGTACTGAAGAAGATATTGTGGTAGATGTTTTTGATTTGGAAGGTGGAAGACCTAAAAAAATCTTGTTATGTTCAGATGGGTTAACGGGAATGATTACAAATGAAGTAATTGAAAATACGCTGAGCAAACTAGTGGAAATAGATATAATGGGGAGAGAACTCATTGCAAAAGCAAATGAGAATGGTGGGAAAGATAATATCACCGTTGCTATTTGGAGTAGGGAAGGAGGAGAAAAAAATGGAGATTAAAGCAGGAATGAAAATTGATAATCGCTATCAAGTGGTAGAACTAATCGGTGAGGGTGGCATGGCCAATGTCTATTTGGCAGAAGATATTATTCTTATGCGACCTGTTGCAGTCAAAGTCTTACATGAAGCCTTAGCAAAACAAGAACGCTTTGTCGAACGTTTTAGACGTGAGGCCGAGGCAGTTGCATCGCTGATTCATCCACATATTGTTGAAATATATGATGTCGGTGAACAAGATTCAATGTATTTTATTGTTATGGAATTGCTTGAGGGTAAAACACTAAAAGAATATGTAAGACAAAAACATTTTTTGAGTGTCTCAGAAACCATTTCAATTATGCGACAAGCTTGCCAAGCAGTTGAACTAGCGCATAAAAATGGGATTATCCACCGTGATTTGAAGCCCCAGAATATTTTTATAAAAGAAGATGGGACAATTAAAATAATGGACTTTGGGATTGCATACCAGCAAGAAGCATCACCACTAACGCAAACAAATGCAGTAATGGGATCTGTACATTATCTTTCTCCTGAACAAGCAAAAGGTGAAAATGCAACCGTACAAACAGATATCTATTCATTAGGTATTGTTATGTATGAGATGCTGACAGGAGATGTACCATTTACTGGTGAATCTGCTGTTAATATTGTATTGCAGCATCTACGTGAGGCGATACCATATGTAAGCGATTCTAATATGCATATACCACAAAGCGTTGAGAATATTGTAATCAAAGCAACTGCCAAAAATGCAGCAGATCGCTATAAAAATCTTGCAGAAATGAAAGTTGATTTGGATACTTGTCTAAATGTTGAACGGATGAATGAACCACGTATATTTTTTGAACCATCAGAAGAAGAATTAGAAATACCTGAGGTAAGTTCAGATGTCACAGAATCTGTTTCAAATATAAAACCCAAGAAAAAGAAGCTAGTATTCCTTACTGGTGGACTTGCAGTGCTCATCATTGCAATCTTAATTTTTTTGGGGAGTTTCTTGAATAGTGATGTTTTAGTACCAGAGTTAGTTAACAAGACAGAAGCAGAAGCAAAAATTGCGCTGGAATTAGCTGGATTAAAACTTGGGAAAGTTGAGAGCATACCATCAGATACTGTAGAGATAGGTAAAATAATTAAAGCAGATAAAGAAGAAAATACAAAAGTTAAAAAAGAAGAAACAATAAATATTACAGTTTCAAAAGGAAAACAGATAAAAATGCCAAGTATAACTGGAATAATGCAGGCCGAGGCCGAGGATATTTTGGTTAATCAAGGGATTAAGTATAAAATTATTAAAGGGAAACCACTCAATGGTGAAGCAGAAGGTATTATCATTAATCAAAGTGTTGCTGAGGGAATGAATATACTTATCTCTACGGATGAAGTTGAGATAACTGTTGCTGAAAATGAAGAAATTCGACTTGAAAACCTTGAAGGGTATTTTTTGAGTCAAGCGAAAAGTTATGCATCAGAAAGACAATTAGAACTAGAAATCACAGAAGATTTTTCTGAAAGTGTTGCTGAAAATAAAATCATATTTATGCCTGATTATTGGCCTGGAAAAACTGTTAAAATTGGTGATACAATAAAAGTTGTTGTCTCGAAAGGTCCAAAACCTGTTGAAATAGCAAAACCAATTGAGAATGAGGGGGAAAAACCAAAACCAATTGAGGAGGACGCACCCATAGTAAGCAGTAGACTACGAGGAGAAGGTTAATGGAGGGAGTAATACTAAAGTCAAATTCTGGCTTTTATGAAGTCCTCTTGTATAAAGAACAAATCAGTGTTACCGCAAAAATGCGTGGTATTCTAAGACACCAAGAAATAGAGCCAGTAGTGGGAGATAAAGTCAGGCTTGAAGACGAAGTAGGGACTCATATTATTGTTGAAGTATATCCACGCAAAAATGAGCTAATCCGTCCTAAAGTTGCCAATATTGATTATGCTCTGGTTGTCATTTCTGTGAGTGAACCAAAATTTCAAGATTTTTTGCTCGACAAATATCTTGTGGTCCTAGAGTTGAATAAAATCGAACCTCTCATTATTTTTACAAAATTAGATTTACTCACTGATGAAAAAAATAGCGAGATACGTGAAGTTGCAAAATATTATGAAAATTCTGGATACCATTGCTTTTTTTACTCAAAAAACCATGATTTTTCATTGGATAAGCAGAGACTCTTGGGGTTACTTGAATATAAAATTTCATGTGTAGTTGGACAAACTGGTGTGGGTAAATCAACTTTACTCAATGAAATATCAGGTAATAGATTTAAGCTACAAACAAATGAAATATCAAAAGCTCTTGGTAGAGGAAAACATACAACAAGAATTGTTGAATTGTTTTCAATTGGTAAAAGTTGGATTGCTGATACCCCAGGCTTCAGTTCATTTTCTGTGGACATGATAAAAAGACAAGAACTTTCAAGCTTATTTATTGAATTTGCTGGGCATCCATGTAAATATAATAATTGTGTCCATATCAATGAAACAATCTGTGGAGTCAAAGATGCAGTGAGTAGCGGAGAAATCCTCGAAAAAAGATATCAAAACTATTGTAAAATATATGCTGAAATAGAAAAAGGTGGAAAAAAATTATGGTGAAAATACTACCCTCAATCCTGGCAGCTAATTTTGGAAAATTGGATCAAGAAATTATAGCAGTTGAAGCAGCAGGTGCTGACTTACATCATATTGATGTCATGGATGGAAACTTCGTCCCCAATATTTCATTTGGAGAAGTTGTTATTGATGCTTTGCAGAAGCAGGCAACTATTCCGTTAGATATCCATCTCATGATAAATGATCCGGAGAAGTACTTAAAAAACTTTTTGGCATATAAACCTGCGTATTTAACAATACATGCAGAAATTCCTGCAGAAATTGAGCCACTATTACTGCAAATTCGTGCAGCAGATTGTAAAGTTGGACTAGCAATTAAGCCTAAAACTTCTTTCACGGAAATCAAGGAGTTTTTACATCTAATTGATATGCTTGTAATAATGACTGTTGAACCAGGTTTTGGAGGGCAGAAATTTATAGCAGAAATGGTAGAAAAAATTGCCGAGGCAAAAGAATATTGTACACGTAATAATTTAGCAGTAGAAATAGAAGTTGATGGTGGGATAAATACAGAAACTGCGATGATTGCAAGTGCTGCTGGAGCAACATTATTGGTTGCTGGAAGTACTATTTATAATCAATCGGACACTTACGAAAAAAATATTAAAAATATTAGAAATGCTTGCAGTATATGAAAATAGCAGTTATTACTTTTTGGAAAGATATATCGGTTCTAATACCAAAATTAGGTGGATATGATGCAATTTTTTCATGTGAGCAAACGGCAGTTAATTTGTTAGCAGAAGGTATTCGATTAGAAGCCATTATCTCTGATTTTGACTCGATTTCTCAGGATGGACCAACACTTGAGCAAATTCAAGCTGAAACACAAGTGATGGTCCTTCCGGAAGAAAAAGATGAAACGGATGGGCATGCGCTCTTGCAATATGCTAAGCAAAAATATCCTGGGGCAAAATTAGATGTCTTCAACCAGTTTGATACGAGGGTTGATCATGCTCTTGCCCATCTATCTTTTTTCTATACTTATGATAATATGACTTTGTATACGCCAAAGACAAAAATAAAAATGGTGAAAGCCGGAAACTATGATTTAAAACAGAGTAGTGCATACCGCTATATATCTTTTATTTGTTTAACACAGATAGAAGGGTTATCAATAATTGGTTTAAAGTATGAATTACGAAACCAAATAGTCCAACCTTTTTCAGACTTGCTGGTGAGCAATGAATATATTGCAGGGATGAGTGCAAAGTTAATATTTGAAAAGGGCGAACTTTTGATTATCTATTCGAATGACTAATCTCATATACAAGCTGCTTTGTAGTGAACCCAATTATTAGGACTAAATAAAATTAAGCAATAAAGCTTGGTAAGGATTGATTTCTGTATTGAATAGGAGTTAGTCCTTTTAATTTTGTTGTAATTCTGACACCACACTTACTTTTTCTTCTGTTGTGGATTCTTCCTCTTTTAAATCAGGCGAATAGTATCGATTGTTTTTCCTCTCCACAACACCATATCCATGGCGCTTGATTAAACATATAAGATACTTCAAATTCTCACCATGTACATTGTATTTTTGGGAGAGACTAGATATCGTTATTCCTTGTTGTCTCTTCTCATATATTTCTATTTTCTCTTTCACTGTTAATTTTGACATTTAAAAATGCACCTCCGTTATTTCCTAATAACGGGGTGCACTACAAATTTTTGGAGTGTTTTTTTGATGAAATAGGTTTCTGAGTACACGATTAATTATTATACTATATTATTTTTCAATGGGAGTGTTAATTCATCCAGTAGCTCTTTGACAGAATATAAACGGTCAACACGCCAACCATTTGCTCCCGTAAAGTAGAGACCCGTTTCCAGTATTCCCTCGTATGCATCAGCAAGGCTTTCGGCAATACAATAGCCAACAGCGCGAGCACCAATACCTTTTTGACAAGGTGAAACACAATTTGCAAAACATTTTATTTTCGGATCTGGTTTCAAATTTTGGACAAGTGGTGTATTAAAAGCACGCCCGGGGTAGCCAACGGGTGAACTAATAATTTTAATATCCTCTTCTTTAGAATCAATCATTACCTGTTTCATAACATCACTTGCATCACATTCATACGTTGCAACAAAGCGTGTTCCCATTTGTACGCCAGCAGCACCCATTTTTTGGAAAGCAAGAATATCAAAACCATCCCAAACGCCTCCTGCAACAATAACGGGGAAATCTCCCCATTTATCACGTTCTGCAAGAACACCAGGTAAAATTGCTTCTAATTGATGCTCAGGTGCAAACAATTCATCATATTTTGCTCCTTGATGTCCACCACTTTTTGGACCTTCAACAATAACTGCTGCAGGCAATCGGCCTACTCGTTTCCAGCGATTACAAATTATTTTAAGTGCTCTTCCAGAAGAAACAATCGGAATTATTTCAACAGTTGGATGGTCAACAACAAGTGTTGCAAGATTGAGTGGTAATCCAGCACCCGTCACAATAATATTTGCACCTGCTGCAATCGCATCGCCAACAACACGATCATAATCATTTATCGCATAAAGAATATTACATGCAAGTGGCTTATCTCCACAAATAGCACGAGCATCTGCAAAAATATGTTTAAGTGCCTCTGCCGAAAATGCATTTTTACTCCCAACAGGGCGGTTTTGTTCACCATGTGTTTTAGCAGCATACTGCCCTTTTTTGTAGACACCCGTTCCCATTGCACTAATAATACCGAGTGCACCATTTTTTGATACCGTTCCAGCTAGGTTACCCCAACTAATACCAAGACCCATTCCGCCTTGAAAAATAGGGAGCTCAATTTCATATTGGCCAATTTTAATTCCATTCATAGTCAATCCAACTTTCTTCATTTATATCATTCTAATTAAAAAAGTTGGATGGACTTGGTGCACGGATAATAATTTCATTTTGGCAATCATAAGAACAAAACAAATTATCTTTTTGAAAAATACCATGGTAAAAAAGGAGAAGTAAGAGAAGTGGAACTGGTTTTACTTCCCATGCAGTACATGTATATTCAGAGTATTTTTCCTCAATAAAAGTGAAAAATGACTCTTGATTTATTTGATTTTTGAGAATAGTTATTGTTTGGTTCATCTGATTTGCATGTTTTTCAAAAAAACCAAGTACAACTTTGTATTTAGGATATATCTTTTGCTCATAGACCTCAAATACTCCTTGATGGCTGATCATAAAAGCACTAAATAGTAGTATAAGTCTTATCATTTTTTCACCTCCATCATTTAAATTATTTCATATAATTATACCATATTTTTATTTGCTTTGAATACGAATTGCAATTCGTTTATAAAAAGAATACCCGATATTAATTAAAATATCGGGTATTGTTTCAACTAGTACATAAGCTTAATAATAATATCTGTGATTTGTTTACTTGAACTCCCATCACCATAAGGATTTGATGCATTACTCATGGCAGCGTATACTGTATCATCCGTTAATAATTCCTTACACAGGCTATAAATTTTTTCTCGACTTGTCCCGGCAAGTTTTAATGTGCCACTTTCAACCCCCTCAGGTCTTTCAGTAGTATCACGCATAACGAGGACGGGCACGCCAAGAGAAGGTGCTTCTTCTTGAATACCGCCACTATCCGTTAAAATTATATCTGCACGGCTGAGGAAGTTATGGAAATCAATGACTTCCAATGGGTCAATAAGCTTAATTTGCTTATCTCCATCTAAAAATTTTTCAGCAGTTTTTTTCACAAGTGGATTAAGATGTACGGGGTAGATTACTTTAACATCCGGGTGTTCTGATACTATTTGTTTAATTGCTGCAAACATATTTTCCATCGGTTTCCCTAAGTTTTCACGTCGGTGTGCAGTAAGTAAAATTAATTTATCCTGACCAACCCAATCAAAAAGTTCATGGGTATAATCTGGTTTTACAGTTGTTTTCAGTGCATCAATTCCGGTATTTCCAGTAATATAAATAGCCTCTTTATTTTTCCCTTCAGCTAATAAATTATTCGCAGATTGCGTCGTTGGGGCGAAATGATAGCGCGCAACAAGACCTACAGCTTGGCGATTATACTCTTCTGGAAAAGGGGAGTAAATATCATGTGTGCGTAAGCCTGCTTCTACATGTCCTACTGGTATCATTAGGTAAAATGCTGCAAGTGCTACTGCAAAAGTTGATGTTGTATCTCCATGGACAAGCACAATATCTGGTTTTACTTGTTCCAAAATCGGTTTAATTGCCGTTAAAATATTTGCCGTTACATCAAAAAGCGTTTGCCCCGGTTGCATAACTGCTAAATTATAGTCAGGTTTAATCTCAAATACAGATAAAACCTGTTCTAACATTTGGCTATGCTGTCCTGTAACACAGACAATAACTTCAAGTTCCTCCCTTTTTTTCATCTCAAGGACAAGGGGAGCCATTTTAATTGCTTCTGGTCGTGTTCCAAAAGATAGTAGGACTTTCAATTTTTTTTGCATTTTTCTCTCTCATTTCTATCATTGTTATCTATTAATAATTATAATGAGTCTCATTGTTAAAGTCAATTTTTTTTGCGATATTGTCGTGATTCTAGCTTATCGTTGAGCTTTTGTGCACTTAAAGGGAAAATACAATTTTTTTTTTAAAAAACATGTTATAATACTGGCATACTATTTAATTAAGAGGTGGGAATACAATGCAAAAAAAGGTGAAGATGGCAATTTTATGGATAATAATCCTGATTGCTGTCGATATTACAACTAAAGTTACTGCAATTTTTTTTCTCAACTCGGGTCCTATTTCTGTTATACCACAGTTTTTCACCCTAAAATTACTGTATAATACAGGAGCAGCATTCAGTTTATTTGAAAATGCCCGCTGGTTTTTTGTCGCGTTAACCCTCCCAATTCTTATTATTGGCTGGCGATACTATCTCCAACACATCGCAATATCGCAGTGGTTTTTTATCGGTGGCGTCTTTTTTTTCGCGGGGACAATTGGAAATTTTTTGGAACGCCTATTTCTAGGCCGTGTCACTGACTTTCTCTCTTTTACCTTCGGAAGCTATAATTTTGCAGTTTTTAATCTAGCAGATAGTTTTCTTTCCATAAGTATCATACTTATACTATATGCGGTCTATTTACATGAAAAAGGAAATGGAGGAATAGTACATGAATAATCAAATCAATCAAATTGAAATTACAGAACTAAATGCAGGGGAGCGTCTTGATAAAATCCTTGCCGCAGCAGATGGCGATTTCTCACGTAATTATGCTCAAGAATTAATTGAAGGTGGACTAGTTCACATTAATAATAAAGTAATTTCACGCTCAAATGTTAAAGTTAAATTGGGTGATATCATCACTTTTGAAAAAAAAGCTCCCCTAGAACTTGATATTGTTGCAAGTAATCTGCCACTTGATATTGTCTATCAAGATGCGGATGTTGTCGTGTTAAATAAAGCCATTGGGATGGTAGTTCATCCTGCTGCAGGACATCAAAATGATACATTAGTAAATGCATTACTTTTCCATATTGACAATCTCTCATCGATTAATGGGGTCATCCGCCCAGGAATTGTCCATCGAATTGATAAAGACACAAGTGGTCTGCTTGTTGTGGCAAAAAATAATAAAGCACATACGGTGCTTAGCACACAGCTTCAAGACAAAACGCTCTATCGGGAATATATTGCACTTATTTTTGGTGATATGAAAGATTTAGATGTTATTATTGATGTTCCAATTGCCCGTTCACCCCATGATCGCAAAAAGATGGCGGTTATTGCTGAGGGGAAAGCTGCACGAACACATGTGAGGGTTTTGCAACGTTTTGGTGATTATACGCTGATTCAATGTAGACTTGAAACTGGTCGAACACATCAAATTCGTGTACATCTCTCGTATATTGGTCACCCACTTGTAGGTGATCTTCTTTACACTACACGTAAACATCCCTTTAACTTACATGGGCAATTCTTACACGCAAGAAAAATTGGATTCATCCATCCAACAACCGCTGAAAATTGTGAGTTTGAGGCTCCCATGCCACAAGTATTCCAAGATGTTTTAACACAACTAAACCCAACACATACAGGGGAGGGAAAATAATATGCAATCACTTAAAGACTTTAAGTTTAAAATGACTATAACCAATATCCTCATTGTGTTTTTAATTGCGATTTTTCTACTACAAATCATTTTTGGCATAAATGCCACAATTTTTTCATTTGGTTTAAATGGGCGCTATGTCTTTGGATTACATGAATATTGGCGACTCTTTACTTCAGCATTCCTCCATGCAAGTCTTTTCCATCTGCTGATGAACTGCTATTTTATTTATATTATTGGAACAAAAGTAGAAGAGATTCTGGGAACTCCCCGTTATTTGGCACTACTCGTATGTACCATTTTCTTTTCAAGTTTTGCAGTAGCACTTATGGATATCAATCGGATGAGTATGCAGTTTACAATTGGGATTAGTGGTTTTGGTTATGGGCTAGTTGGTCTTATTACCTCATTTGCACTTCTATATCCTAATAGATATTATAAACCGCTCGCACTATCCCTTATATCAAATTTAGTATTCTATACCCTTATTTTTGTTTTTTTATCAGATGCAAACATTAGCTGGATTGGCCATCTTGGTGGCTTTATTGGCGGGTTAGTTACGGGAGGCATTTTAAATACTTTTTTTCATCTCGACGAATGGTAAATTTAGGAGGATTCATATGGTTTTTGATATAATTTTTTTAGTACTTTTCATTTTTTGTCTTTATACAGGTTATCGTAAAGGGCTTGTAAGTATGCTGCTATCCATTGGCCGATTTGCTGCCTCTTTTTTACTGGCAATTTATTTTACTGACCAATATTTATTTTTCAATACACCACTTGGTTTTTGGGGGCAGGGACTCATTACTTTTATCATTTTACTGATTATCTCACGTATTATTATTAATGCCATTGATTTTGAGGAGCTTGTGGTAGTGGGAGTTGCCTCACGCCTTCTTGGTGCACTTTTCTATGGAATTATATTTCTTGCTCTTATTACTTCTATTCTTGCTTTCATCATTGTTTTTATTGATCCAGTTAGTATACCATCTTTCCTCCAGGAGTCTTTAATTATCCAATGGGTTGAAAATGCACTCACATTAATTTAAGAAAGGGGGAACCAATATGCCTAATAAAATGACAATATGGCTTGCAATTTGGACTAAAATTACCGCTGCAAATACTATTGCAATTTATCGCCATGTAAATCCAGATCCAGATGCTTATGGCTCACAGTTTGCACTTGCATCCTATATTCTTAGCATTTTTCCAGAAAAAAAAGTTTGTTGTAGAGGTGAGTATGTCAGCCGTTTATCTTATTTTTATGAAGATATCACGCCAGAACTTACAGCTGATTTAGACGCTGATTTACATATTGTTGTTGATACTGCAAATACAGAAAGAATTGATGGCTATCCGTTTTTAGAAACAGCAACAAACATCATTAAAATTGACCATCACCCAAATAATGATCCATATGGTGCAATAGAATATGTACTGAGTAATACTCCTGCAACATCTGCAATGTTACTCGATTGTTTTCTTTTCATGGAACAAACCAAAGGCTACACAATTCCAAATACTATTTTAGGCAAGCTATATCTTGGTATTGTTGGTGATACTGGCAATTTTTCTTATGGTACAGGATTAGACCACACTTTTTTCAAAAATATTGCTGTTATTTTTGAGCGAATCAATACAAAAGATTATCTTGGTAAATTCTACGCTAAATCACTTCCAGAAGTTAACTTCAAAGGATTTCTTTCGGAGAGAATAATCCTTGAAACGCCAGTATTTGCCACTGTTAATTTTTCAAGTGATGATGTCGATACTTATGGTGTTAGCATTGATTTTGCCACTGGACTTGTCAATATTCTCTCTGAAATTCGCAATGTTCAAATCTGGGCAAGCTTTTGTGAAGATAAAAAAAATAACATTATTCGCTGTAGTTTGCGCTCGCGGAATATTACTATATCTGGTATTGCTGCCGATTTTGGTGGTGGTGGGCACCCATTTGCATCGGGTATTCGTGTGGATTCTTGGGACAGAGTCTCCGCTATTAAATCCGCTATCAAGGAGTTGTTAGCAAATGACATATCCTTGTAAAATTGTCGCTTTCAAAAGTAATTTTAGTCTTTTAGAAAGTAGTATCTCATTGGATAAAATGCTAGATTATGCGCAAGAAGAGGGGATAAGTCACCTCATTATTACCGATACAAATATGATGAGTGGTGTCATTGAATTTTATCACCGGGCAAAAGTAAAAAATATAATACCCTATATTGGTTTAAATTTAGTGCTAGCCGATATTGAGATCACACTGATTGCTCAATGCCATAGTGGCTATCAAGCACTTTTACTCTTAAGTAGCCGTGCTAATAGTTACCAATCACAAGCAGATTTCAGCGCTTTTTTACCGGATATCCATGATTTGATTCTTATTGTAAAAAAAGCAGAAACAGCTGATATTTTAGCTTTAATTGAGCAACCAAATATCCAAATATTTTTAGATGATGGTCTAAACTTAGATACTATTCCGACTATCTTTTTAGATTCCATCTCTTTTCCCATAGCAAATTGTCTGAGCGTGCAACAAAAACACATCAATGAAATACTAGCAGCAATTAAACATGGGCAATCTATTACAAGCATGTTTGACTATGAAGACGTAATATTGCCAACAGACATCATAAATGAACGCTTTCAAACAATACTGTTATCCAAAAATATCACCTTAAATTTTCAAGAGCATTTTTTACCAGCTTTTGCTGGAACAGTATCGCAAAAGCAGGCGCTCTTTCTAAATCTTTGTACCAAAGGTGCTAAAAAACGCTATGGCGAGCATTTTTCTACTATACATAAACAGCGTCTTGCATATGAAATCACTGTCATTCAAAAAATGGGATTTGTTGATTATTTTCTAATTATTTGGGATGTTATGAAATTTGCCAAAAAAGAAGATATCATTATTGGCCCCGGTCGCGGATCAGCCGTTGGATCAATTGTTTCCTATGTACTTGGGATAACAAAAATAGATCCTCTGCGCTATGGACTAATTTTTGAGCGTTTTCTCAATATTGAACGCAATAGTCTTCCTGATATTGATATTGATGTTGAAGATAGTAGAAGAGCGGAACTCATCCAGTATCTTCGGCAAAAATATGGGAAAGACCATGTGACACAAATTTTAACTTTCGGTACTTTTGGTGCCCGTTCTGCCGTGCGAGATGTTGCAAAGGCATATGGTCTAGAGCAGCAAAAAATAACTGCGCTTACAAAACAGCTTAAAAATAGCCAAATATCGATTGTAGAAAATATTAAAGAAAACCCGAAACTTGCGGAGATTTTAAAACTCCATGCTGATTTTTCTCAAATTTTTAAAATCGCTTCTGAAATTGAAGGTTTCCCAAGACACACATCCATCCATGCAGCGGGTGTCATTTTAACATCGGATGTTATTACAAGACATCTTGCAACAATAGAAACTGAGAAAGATATTTTTTTAACACAAGCAACGATGGAGAACTGTGAACGCGTTGGCTTGCTTAAAATGGACTTTTTGGGGTTACGTAATCTATCAATTATTAGAAGAATTGCCGTGCAAGTTGACCCAACGCTTAGTGCTGGAACATTTATTGAGACAAAAATATTCGATGATGACCCGCAAACATTTTCGCTCCTATGCTTAGGCGCAACCACTGGTATTTTCCAATTAGAATCTCCGGGTATGCGCAGAGTCTTGCAAAAAGTCCGAATTACAGAATTTTCTGATATTGCAACAATTCTATCCTTATATCGCCCAGGACCTATGCAATTTATTGATGAATATGCCGACCGTAAAAATAATGGCAAAAAGTATACGGCAATCACCCCTCAAATGGAATCAATTTTAGATGATACTTTTGGTATTATCATCTATCAAGAACAGATAATGGAAATTGTCCAAGTGCTTGCCGGGATGTCATTTTCACAAGCTGACACATTCCGACGCGCTATTTCTAAAAAAGATAGAATACTTCTTGATAAGCAATATCTCACTTTTTCTGAGGGAACATTAAAAAATAATATTTCGCCTGTCCAATCGGATGCCATTTTTTCTGAAATTGTTACTTTTGCAAATTATGGATTCAATAAATCACATGCCCTTGCCTACGCAAAAATATCGTATCAGATGGCTTTTCTAAAAACACATTATCCTGCCTACTTTATGTGTGAGCTGATAAATAGTGTTCTTGCAAATGAGCTAAAAGTTGCAAGTTACCTAAAAGAGGCGATGCAACTCGGTCTCCAAATTTTACCTCCAGATGTGACCATCTCAAATAGTATGTATACTGTGGAATCGCATAAGCATATTAGAATGGGGCTTGCTAGTATCAAAGGCCTTGGATCCGTAACCATAAAACAGCTTTTAGCACAGCGGTCCATCAGGCAATTTTCTGGTTTCGGTGATTTCCTCACCCGCTCGGATGGGAAACTTGCACATGATGCTCTGATTAGCCAATTGATCTATGGCTATGCTTTTAACCGCTTTTCAAAAAATCAAAAGGCATTAGAAAACCATTTTGCTCTTCATAAAATGGGGATTAAATTCCAAGGAAACCTCATACAAATAACAGATGCCATTGACACAAATTTTGAGGACTATCTCCTTATTGAAAGAATGGAAAATGAAATTAAAGCTTTTGGTTTTGCTCAATTTGCACACCCGCTATCAGAGTATCCCGCAAATAACCCCAAAATTGATACAATCGACATACGCTATATTGATGCTATTGTCTTGATTGAAAAGATCAAAGTCATTACGACAAAGACAAAAAAAGAAATGGCTTTTTTAACTGTTAGTGACCGTGAGAACCAAATTGAAATTATTGCTTTTCCTGAAGTATATACCAAAATTGAAGTGTTCCTCCGTCCTAAAAGGGTTGCGTCTATCCGGATTCGAATTCAGACAAATGCGCAAGCGGGTACAAGCCGTATTCTTGAAAGTTTGAAAAACATCTAAAAATTTTTTGAAATAATTGTTATTTTATGTTTTTTTTGATATACTTACTCTTAGAAAAGTATGGTGAGAGAGATGAATAACAATGCATTACTAAAAACTATTTATTATTGTTGGTTTGGGCGCACACAAATACCCGATAAATTCGTTGCTTATTTGGATACTTGGAGCAAGTTTTTCCCTGAATATACTATTGTTGAAATCAATGAAGAAACTTTTGATATTTCAGCATATGCATATGCGAAAACTGCATATGCTGCCGGAAAATATGCTTTTGTTAGTGATGTGGCTCGGATTCATTTTTTACAAAAAAATGGGGGGATATATCTTGACACGGATGTAGAAATCCGCAGTTCGTTTGACAATTTTTTTCAAAAAAATGAATATTCAATTTTTGGTGTAATTCTTTCAATGGAATACTTCATGTATGAAATAACAGGAGTCAACACCGCAACTATTATTAGCAAACCCGACCAAAAAATTTGGGGAGATCTGCTTGATATCTATAAAACAACAAATTTTCTTGTTGAAGCACCAAAAATCACAATTAATCAATATTTAAACACGCTTCTACAAGCTGCAACTTCTTTTAAGTATAAAGATGTGCGCATGGAGCTTAGCTACCATTCTGATTCAATTCTGATTCTCCCATCAAATATTTGGGCGCGCAAAACAAAAAACTCCTTGGCATACCATCATCTCCAAGGTTCATGGTCAGAAATCACAACACCCGGACAAAAATTGCGCCGGCTACTTGGAATTACCATCAAAAAAATTATTGGAAGGAGACTGTTCGAGAAATTATGGAAAAAGTAAAAATAGATGTCATTGTCCCAGTATATAATGTTGAGCAGTATATCAAATATTGCCTTGAATCACTTATCTCTCAAACAATACCCATTCATATAATTGTTGTCAATGATGGTTCCACTGATACATCAGATCGAATTATTCGCGATTTTTGCATGCTACATCCACAAATTGAATATATTACACAAGAGAATGCTGGATTATCAGCAGCGCGTAACGCAGGGTTAGTGCTATCTACAGCTCCTTATATTGCATTCCTTGATAGTGATGACTATGTTGCATCAGACTACTACGAAACACTTCTTTTAGAAATGGAACGCTTAGATGCAGATATTGTTTGTTCAAATATAACTTTTACGTTCAAAGATGCTGCCGATAATTATATCAAGCCTAGTAATACGCTCACACTGCCCAAAAAGGCTATTAGCAATGATGAACGTAAATATCCTTGCGCTATGCTCGATATTTTCCCAATGGTTCAAAATAAACTTTGGAAAGCATCTTTTCTACGGAATAATCAGATGCACTTTATTATTGGAAAATATTATGAAGATATTGGGTTTTTCTATGAAGCTTATCCTTTTGCTAAAATCATTGGTTTTGTCGAGCATGATGGTTTTTATTACCGTCAGCGGAAGGGATCTATTATCAAAGGTGCGAGTGCAAAAATACTGGATATTACCGATATTTATGCCCATCTTTTATTTACCTTTAAAAAAAATGGGCAATACGATACATATAAAGAAGAACTTGAGTACTCCCTTGCGCGTAATTGCCTTGTTGCATCTTCAAAGCGTCTATCTTATTCTAAAAATTATGAATTTATTACCACTAATCTTCGGATCCTTTACAACTTTGTTGGCATGGAATTCCCACAGTGGAGAGATAATAAATACTTGAAGCCATTTGAACTTAGAAATATCTATATGAAGTTGTTAATACCATTTACCATTCCTTTTTTTGCAATTTTTCTTATCTTATCAGACTTTTTTTCAAGAAAAAAAAGTGAATATTATCCTAGAATATTTTAATATAAGAGTTTCCACTCAAAAAAACAGAAAATGATTACATTTTATTACTTTTCTATTTAAATTAAAGAAGAAATATTGTAAAATTGATATTTTTATTTAAATTAAAATAAAAAAA
>BHER01000007.1 GCA_003864555.1 Erysipelotrichaceae bacterium
CTGGTGAATGGTATGAAACAATTGTTTTATGCGGGCATCTGTTATAATAGTATTTGTTAAATTGAGAAAGGGAGGGTAAATATATGAGTGGTTTTTTGGATATAGGGGTATGTGAGGCTTTCAGAAAAGCTGTAAATGAAACAGACATCTTCAAATTAGATAAAGAGCATTGGGAGAAGTATAATCTTTTTTGCGTAGTGATGGACCGGATAGAAGGGAGTATTGAATACTTGAATAAATATGGGGATCCCCCAAAAACAGAAGAAAGGTTGCTGTGCTTTGTTATGTACTCATGTATTGTTTTGGATGGTGTGAAACAACTATTAAAAGGATTGGACATCAAGAGCACGTATTCTGACAAATTGAGCAAAGAGTCGCGCTTCTTTTTCGAAAAAATTACTGTCAGTCCTTGGGAGGGGAAGTCAGATAAATCTCCTAGTGACGATGAGTTTTTTGAGTATTTTCGGTCGCTTTCAATGGCGCACCCATTTGAAACAAGCAGACCAAAATTTTTTGAAGAAGGAGAAATACAGTTCTCGCCTTTCGTGATACCTAATACAGAAATGATGATTCTGAAGGGGCTGGAAGATGGGATAGGAATCAGAGTATACTCAAACAAAATTGAAGGGCTGGCCGACTTGTGTTTTTCATTTGATAGTTTAAAGAAGTATCTTAATTCTCGATTTTCACTCATGAGTAAAGCCACGGAAGAAATTCATAGGATTATCTCTGAGAAAAGGGAAGTGTGGAATCAGTGGAAAATCCCAGAAGGTTTGTGTGAAACGGAAATATTGGAATGTATAATTGAAGTTGTTGAGCAACGGTATCAGGATACGTCGACAATAAAAGAGATGCTAGAGGGACTGACTGTTGAACTGACGGATCATACAAATGAGAAAATGGTTATGAAATATAGGGCTTTTTTGAATAATTTGGTCCCTGATTTGATAGTTGCAGTTGAGACCGATAACCTCAAAGACTTCGAATCTCAATATAGCTCAGCATGCAGCTATCCCAACTTCAGTCATAAAAGGGCGTATTACCAGTTAGAAAAGATTTTCACCTATTTGCACAAAGAGTATGAATTTTTATATAAAGATAAAGATGAAGAGGAAAATAAAAATAACTATAACTATAAATATGGATTAGAGAAGGCCGAGGAATTTCATCAAGATTTTGCTGGAAAGTGGGTGAAGATTGATATTAATAAAATGGGTGCAGAGGAGATAAAGTTATTAGTTACTGTATCGTGTCATTTGGAAAGAAAAGAACAAAATGGGTAAAGAAAAGTGATTGCTTTGGTGTGAGACTCGCGAGGTGTCGCATGCAGCACGAGCATTAACCATATTTAGTTACTATTCAGACCCTAGTCAGGAATAAAGCTCACTATTTAGCATATTTCTTGGCTTTTTCTATGAAATGGCCCAAAAAACTGAGTTATGCACAATATAATGGTGGACCACTCAAAACCTTGATAAAATAGGAAAGAAAGTGTTGAAATGGACTGATATGACAGTCTTTGTCGCGTATACTCAGGCTATAATTACAAAGAAGAGGAAATGAATTGAAGCCAATAATGAAGAAAATGCCACTAGAAGAATGAGATGTTAAAATAAAAGATCTCAGGCATGTGGTCTGTTCCAAAAATCAAATCATCGACTCGATGGGCGAGCTCCTGAAAGTAAAAGATTACACCATTATCAAAAATTAATTGCGATTCGCAAACAGTATGATGTTTTTACGGATGGCATATTTTTGGAACAAAATCCTGAAAATCCTGAAGTATTTCACTACACACGCAGAAATGAGCAGGAAGAATTAATCGTGATACTCAATTTTAGTCAGGATGTGCAGCATGCTATTTTTACAATACCAGAAGATGCAAATTTATTGATTAGCAACTATGAAAAGCAATGTTTAAATGGGATATTACAGCCATTTGAGGCAGCCATTTTTTATCGGAGCGTATAAATAAAAAAACACGGTAGATTTTTTGATTGTTCATGCGGACATCAAATTTTCTATCGTGTTTTTATTTTGCCATATTTTCTAAAGTGAGATGAAAAAAAATTAGAGAAGACTTGCTAGCTGAACTGTCGTTTTAAGCATACTACTGCGATATTTTAGTGGCGTCATACCACTAATTTTTTTAAAACGTTTTGTAAAATGGCTTTGATCACTAAAACAAAGGAGTGCACTAATATAGGTAATTGCATATTTTGTATGTAAAAGCAAAAATTGCGCCCGCTCGATTTTTAAATGATAGTAGAAATCCATTGGTGAGTACTTCGTGTGTCGACGGAATAAGGTAATTGCATACTCAGGGCTAATCTCCCCAGCATAAGCAATCTCCTCAAGTGTAAGGGCCTCATGGAGATTAACAAGCATACAAGTTATCATATCGTTGACACGGCGATTATCTGTAAACCGCCGGTATTGTTGTAATAATAGCATCCCTTCATGGAAAAGTAGCGGTGCAAAACTTAGGTATTCAAGGGAAGTTAGTTGCTCAATTTTGAGGAGTTGCTTATTAAAAAGTGATTCAACTGTTGTAATAGCAATTTCCGCTTGTAATAGTTCTTGCATCAAGCAGGTAGACCAGATAAGCAATTGCTGTTTTTGGAGAGGGTGGGGGTTTTTACTAAAAGTTGATTCTTTGAGGAGCCGCTTGATGGCATCCATATCAAAAATTCGAAATGCCTGTAGAAGTTCTAGTTGTTCGGGTAAAGAAATCATGAAGTAGCCTCCTTATATATGGCGCGCACACAAGTTTGGTTAAAGTTACGACTAGGATAAAAGTGTTACTTTTATTATATAACAAAATTGTGTGGATGGCACTCTTAATTAGGCTATTTTTTTAAAGGCATAAGCCTGGATGAATTGCAAAAGAAGATATTATTTGAAGAGAGAGCGAAAAAGTAAAAAGGATAATCTTGTACTAAAAATCATAGTTTGCTACAATTTCCGAAAGACCCAAGATGCTATAATGCATGCATGAGCAAAGACGAATAGCTAAAAAAGTGTAGTAGGCAGTATCAATAAAATAAGCATAAAGGGAGAAAATTCAAATGGAGAAAATTACACCAAAACTCACAGCAAATGCCGTTCCTAAAGAAGACCAAAAATGGTGGCATCGGGCAATTGTCTACCAAATATATCCGCGGAGCTTTCAAGATTCAAATGGAGATGGAATTGGTGATATTCGAGGGATTATTACACGACTAGATTATCTACAAAATTTAGGAATCAACACAATTTGGCTTAATCCCATTTTTTCATCACCACAAGATGATAATGGCTATGATATTTCTGATTTTTATACTATTGCGCCAGAATTTGGAAGTATTGCAGATGTGCAAGAACTCATTTTTGAAGCACATGCCCGTGATATTAAAATCGTATTCGATCTTGTGTTAAGCCATACATCGGATGAACATCCCTGGTTTGTTGATGCCAAAAGCAGTAAAACAAGCCGTTATCGCGATTATTATCTATGGAAGAGTGGAACACCTCAACAAAAGCCAAATAATTGGGCAAGTTTTTTTGGCGGATCCGTTTGGGAATATAACGAGCGGACGGAAGACTACTATTTCCATCTTTTTAGTAAAAAAATGCCGGATATTAATTGGGAAAATAAGAAACTTCGTGCAGAAATGTATGCCATTGCAAACTATTGGACGAAACTTGGAATCGATGGCTTTCGAATGGATGCCATTGTACATTTACAAAAAAACACGGATTTTCCAGAAGAAAAAGGCGATGGTATAAACCCATATGTTTTATCAGAAAAAAATTATGCTAACCGCCCGGAAGTCCACCACTATGTACAAGAATTTTATCGTGAAGTGCTTGAGGGGAAAGAATTATTAACAGTAGGTGAGGCAAGTTCTGCTGATGTTCGTGAAGCAATACAGTATACCAATCCTAGTCGCAAAGAATTGAATATGATTATTAGCTTTCGCGCAACAGGAATTGATAGATTGTATAAAGAGGGTGAGTATCCAGGAATTCGTGATCCTAAAGGTATCAGATGGCATGAACTTAAAGCGCATATGCTTGAGTGGCAACAGGGGCTATTTGGTAAGGGCTGGAATACCCTTTTTTGGAATAACCACGATCTCCAACGCCTTGTATCACGCTATGGTGATGATACTAAATACCGTGTTGAGAGCGCCAAGATGCTAGCAACACTTATGTATCTCCAGTGGGGTGTGCCTTTTTTACTACAAGGAGAAGAAATTGGGATGACGAACGCATATTTTACAGAATTAGACCAATATCGGGATACCTCAGTACGCCAATTTTATGAGGACTTAACAGTCCATTATGGTAAAAATCATAGGGAAGCAATGGACATTATTGCCGAAAAATCACGAGATAATTCACGGACACCAATGCAGTGGGATGGGACAGTTGGTGCGGGATTTACAACAGGAACACCATGGATTGGGATAAACCCAAATAGCAGCACAATACATGTTGAAAATGCACTTCAAGATAAAAACTCGCTCTATTATTATTACCAAAAGCTTATCCATTTGAAAAAAACGGATGATGTTTGCGTCTATGGGTACTTTGAGTTAGTATTGGAAGAAGATCCAAATATCTATGCCTACACAAGAACATATGAGCAACAACAATATCTTATCTATTGCAATCTTACGGATAAACAACAGGAAGTAGCTTTGAATTTACTTAACTATGCACTTATTTTTGGTAGCTATGCTAACCCAGATCTCATAATACTCAGACCATATGAAGCACTCGTTTTAAGAAGAAAGTAGGAATATAAAATGACAGTACAAAATTTTATCGAAAACTATACAAGCATATTAAAAGCACGAAGTGGAAAAATAATAGAGCAGACCACAATGCGGGAGCAGTACGAGGCATTAGCTGAATTAACAATGCAAGAAATCGGTGCTCAAAGCCAAAAAAAATCAGCAACAGATCAAAGTAAAGAAGTATATTATTTTTCTATGGAATTTTTGATGGGACGGCTATTGACGAATAATTTAATGAATTTAGGTTTGTATCAAACAGCAAAAAAAGCACTTGCAGAACTTAATTTAGATATTACAGCAATTGAAACGAGCGAAAGTGATGCAGGACTTGGAAATGGTGGACTTGGTCGTCTTGCAGCCTGCTTCCTTGATTCGGCAGCATCACAAAATTTACGTGTGCATGGAAATACGATTCGGTATCAATACGGATTTTTTGACCAGACAATTAAAGATGGGAAACAGTTTGAACATGTCCAACAGTGGCTCTATGAGAGTGCGTATGAATGGGAAATTGCGCGTCCTGAACTCAAAGAAAAAATAAGCTACGGTGGAAGCTATCAAGATGGAATCTACACACCTGAAATAGTTGTAGTTGCAATGCCATATGATGTACCAGTTGTGGGGTATGGTGCTAAGACTATCAATCACTTACGGATGTGGCAAGCACATCCGGATCCAATGGCAGTAATTACAGGAAATTTTGCAGTATATGAAAGTGAAATTAAACAGATTAGTAATTTTCTTTATCCAGATGATTCAACAGAAGATGGTAAAAAATTACGATTAATGCAGCAGTATTTCTTCGTTAGTGCAGGAGCACAGGCACTCGTTACTAAGCATTTAAACCAGTATAAAACACTTGATACATTAGCAGAAAAAGTAACTATTCAGATTAATGACACCCATCCAACAATTGTAATTCCAGAACTATTGCGAATTTTCATAGATGAGCATGGCTATAAATTTGATGATGCTTGGGCAATTATTTGTAAAACGGTTGCCTTCACAAACCATACGCTCCTCTCAGAGGCACTTGAATGTTGGTCTAAGGAATTAATGGCGAAGCTCTTCCCAAGATTATACCCTTTAATTGTTGAAATTGATAAACGCTACCAGCAGTTATTAGCAGAAAAAGGAATAGATGAAGACATGATCAACCGCCTTGCAATTATTACAAAAACGAATGTGCAAATGGCTTACTTAGCAATTGCCGGTTCATTTAGTGTAAATGGTGTGGCAGCTTTACATACAGAGTTGCTTATTGGTAGTGAAATGGTTGAGATGGCGGAAGTCTATCCCAATAAATTTAATAATAAAACAAATGGTATTACACATCGCCGGTGGTTGATGTATGCAAACCCTGAGTTATCTGCACTCATTACTAAAAAAATTGGTGATAATTGGATTACCAATTTAGAACCAGAACTACTAAAACTTAGAGCCTTTTCAGAAGATACAGGTTTCCTAGCTGAATTACTAGCAGTAAAACAGACTAAAAAAGAGCAACTTGCACAATTTATATTAGAGCAGACGGGTATCACAGTTAAGAAAGATGCGATTTTTGATATCCAAGTTAAACGGCTACACGCCTATAAGCGCCAGTTACTCAATAGCTTACATATTCTCCATCTGTATCTTGAAATCAAAAAAGATCCAACAGCCATCAGAACACCACGTGTCTTTATTTTTGGTGCTAAAGCAGCGCCATCATACGTCTTGGCAAAAGAAATCATCTACTTCATCAATGTGCTAGCTGATGTGATTAATAATGATGCCCAAATTGGTGATATGCTTAAAGTAGTCTTTATGCCAAACTATAATGTTAGTGCAGCAGAATATATTTTTCCAGCAGCAGATATTAGCGAACAAATTTCAACAGCAGGGAAAGAGGCAAGCGGAACAGGTAATATGAAATTTATGATGAATGGGGCATTAACACTTGGAACATTAGATGGTGCAACAGTTGAAATCGCAGACTTAGCGGGTAGTGAAAACAACTTCATTTTTGGGATGGATGTTGCAGGTATTAACACACTACGCGATGCCAATACATATAATGCGAAAGCAGAAATCGCAGATTCACCAATGCTCCAAGAAATCCTAAGTTATCTTGAGAAACCGACAAAATTAGGATCAAAACTCATCAAAGATGATATGGCATTTCAAACAATTTTAGATGATCTTATTACGCAAAATGATAGCTATCTTGTGTTAGCAGATTTTGCGGCATACGTCCAAGCACAAAAAGAGATTGCCATCGCCTACCAAAATAAAACATATTGGGCAAAAATGATGCTTGCAAATATTGCTGCCTCAGGATTTTTTACAAGTGATAGAACAATTCGAGAATATGATCGTGATATTTGGCATTTGAGTGTGAATGCTGCTATAGGAGAGGGATTAGATGATTAATCGCCATGCAATCAAACACCAAGCGATAAGTAGTGATGCATATGCATTTTCAAAAACGACTGTGCATCTGCGCCTGCGGGCTGCAAAAGGTGACTTATCCGCAGTTTACTGCCTAAGTGATGCACCAAAAATAGAAGCAGCAAAGCAAACTGGCCAATGGCATTGGATTAAAAAGCAATCGGCACTTGTCAAAGAGCATAGCACCGCACTTTTTGATTACTGGTTTTTAAGTATTGAACCAGAGGACTATAAAATGCGTTATGGCTTTAAACTTATTGGTGCCAATGAGACTCTTATGTATATTGAACGGGGATTTTTCCCTGAGGATGATCCGACAATTGCGGATGATATCAATAGTTATTTTGCTTTTCCCTATATCCATCCATGTGATATCGTCAAAGTACCAGAGTTTGTAAAAACGACCAACTGGTATCAGATATTCCCCGATCGTTTTTATAATGGCAATCGAGAAAATGACCCAATTAATACGGTTGCATGGAATTTTACACCGCCAACAAATGAGCATCCGTATGGTGGGGATCTAGCGGGGATAACAGCTAAACTTGATTATCTTGTAGAGCTTGGTATTAATGGAATCTACCTAACACCAATATTCAAAGCACCAAGTATCCATAAATACGATACAATAAGTTATTATGAAATTGACCCTAGTTTTGGGAGCAAAGCAGAACTGAAAACGCTAATTGAGCAGGCACATAGCAGAGGTATTAAAATTATGTTAGATGCGGTATTTAATCATATCGGAAGTGATGCAAAAGAGTTTTTAGATGTAGTTGAAAATGGTGAAAACTCAAAGTATTATGACTGGTTTCATATTAATAAATTACCGCTAACAACAAGTGATGGCGACCTAATACCAGAAAATTATCGCAATTTTTGTAAAACGATGCCAAAACTTAATACTGCAAACCCTGAAGTTGTAGCATATCTTTTAGCTATTGCAGTCTACTGGGTCAAAACATTTGATATTGATGCTTGGCGCTTAGATGTTGCCAATGAAGTAGACCATGTTTTCTGGCGAAAATTCCGGATTGCAGTACGCGAAGTTAAACCGGACATTTATATTTTGGGAGAAACATGGCATCAATCTAACGCCTGGTTACAAGGAGATCAATTTGATGGAACAATGAATTATCCTTTAACAAAACCAATACTTGAGTGGATTGCTTTAGGAAATATTAATGGCATTACATTTCAACAAAGCTTTGTTGAGGCGATACTCTGCTATAGTGAGAATATAAATATGGGAATGTTTAACCTCCTAGATAGCCATGATACCCCAAGACTTTTGACGCTAACAAAAGGAAATCTTGAAAAAACAAAGCTCTGCTATACAGTATTATATGCCTTAAAAGGAAGTACTTGCATTTTTTATGGGAGTGAACTTGCACTAAGCGGAGGAGCAGATCCACTATGTCGTGGGGCAATGCCATGGGAAAGACTGAATAAGCCTAAACCTTTATTTGATCATCTCCAAAAACTATTACAGTTACGGAAAGCCTATCCGATGATTGCAAGTGAGGGAGGATATCATTTTGAAGTTGTCCAAGAAGATCTAGTTATTTTTACGAGGTATCACGAAAGTATGGGAGTATATTATCTCCTTTATACAGGAAAAGAAGAGCAAGAAATTAGCCTTCCCACAAGTCTTGCAGGGAAAGACGTATTAGATATTTATTACAACTCCCAGCAAAAACTAAAACAAACACTGGTTATTAAGCCATATGGGATATATATGTTTTTAGGTTCTTTTCAAATCAAATAGCAAATAACAAATATCCGCGGAGCTAGCCTAATTGATGAATACTCTTTTTCCTAAAAAGAGTATTAACATTTTTTAGGAAGTTAGATGGATAGTTACCGCTAACAGCAGAAAAGACCTTGTTTAAAATACCTATGTGCGGTACAATTATATTTGTATTGGTAGCGTTTACATAAAAGCGTTAACAGAAAATGGAGGAATGAAAGATGAATAAATTTTTAAAAGTAACAGCAACAGCCCTACTTGCATTTGCACTGGTTGCCTGTGGTGGCCAAAGCAAAGATGTAGATAAAAGTAAGGTGCTCAAAGTTTCAATGGAAGAATCGTATATGCCATTTATTGAAAGCATCCGCGGAGCTTTTGAAGAAGAACATGGGATAACACTAGAAATAACAACTCGACCAATGTTTGATTCACTTGATGGACTAGCACTTGAAGGACCAGCAGGTAATGCAGCGGATGTCTTTATGTTACCACATGACCGTATTGGACCACTAGTAACAGCAGGCCAACTTGCACAAGTAAGCTTAGATGATGCGGATGCATATCCCAAAAAAGCAGTGCAAGCAGCAACATTTTTAGGTGATGTGTATATGGCACCACAATCATTAGAAGGCTTAATTCTATATTATAATAAAGATCTTATGCCCACAGCACCAACAAGTTTTCTTGAATTAGAAGCTCTAGTTGGAAAACCAGAGTATGCTTTTAGTAGTGAAGAAGGGAAATCAACTGCATTCCTTGCAAACTTCTTAGATATGTATTATGCATATGGAGCAATTGCAGGTTATGGTGGCTACGCATTTGGAGACATGGGAACAAATCCAGAGGATATTGGCTTGAATAATGCTGGATCAGTTGAAGCTTTGACATATATCAAAAAATGGTATGATATTTACCCTCAAGGATTAAAAGATGCCGAGGGTGCAGCATCTATTATTAAAGATTCATTTAATAGTGGAAAAACAGCAGCAATTATTGAAGGGCCATGGATGGCAAATGATTTAAATATTGCTAATATTGGCTATGCAGTCATCCCAGAACTACCAAATGGTGGAGAATTTTCTCCATTTGCTGGAGTCAAAGGTTGGGGAATTTCTAATTTTTCAACAAATAAAGAATTAGCAAATAGCTGGTTAAATTATATAACAAACGAAGAAAATAATAAAACATACT
This sequence comes from Erysipelotrichaceae bacterium, assembly GCA_003864555.1. Classification (GTDB taxonomy): domain Bacteria; phylum Bacillota_I; class Bacilli_A; order Culicoidibacterales; family Culicoidibacteraceae; genus BHER01. The sequence goes on from BHER01000007.1 coordinate 10,156, forward strand.
ATGAGCAAACAAAAGAAGTACCAGCAACAATAAAAAATGTTGAAATAGTGAAAGCATCAAATGATTTACTTTCAGGAACGGTTGCTAAACAATTTGAGAATGCACAACCAATGCCAAATATTCCTGAGATGTCAGCAATTTGGGATTTCAAAGGGACGTTATTTGAAGCAGCATCAGGATCAGATATCCAAACTGCCGCTGATAATGGTGTTATTATAATCAAAGAGGCAATTGCCTAAAAATTCCAAAATAACCAAAAAGGAGTGAGCATAGTATGAGTACTTGCTCCTTTTTAGCTTAAAACAATCGGATGAAAAGAGGAACATAAATGAGAAATAAAAAGAAATATCAAGCACTCCTATGTGGGATTATACCTGGGGGAGGACAAATCTACAATAAACAGTACAGCAAAGCAATCTTTTTTAGTGGTGCATTTATTTTAGAGCTCATTTTCACCATAACTTTCGGTGCAAATGCACTGATCGGACTAATTACTCTTGGAAGTATACCGATGGTTGATAATTCGATGTTCATGCTCGTCCGAGGATCACTTGCAATTATCGTGTATGCACTATTCACAGGACTCTATATTCTCAGTCTTCATGATGCCTATAAAATTCAGCAAAGTATTGAAAATGGCGAAGAAGTAGGAACGAATACACGGGAAATTATCCGAAAAATTTGGGTAAATGGATTTCCTTATCTTATATCGCTACCAGCATATTTATTAATGTCATTTGTAATTATCTTTCCTGTACTTGTTACACTCTTCATTGCCTTTACCAACTATGACCTAGCACATACGCCTCCTGCCAATCTTATCGATTGGGTGGGATTTGAAAACTTTTTCAAATTATTTATAAAATCATCTTTCAAAAGTGCCTTTTTTGATGTTTTAAAATGGACCCTCATTTGGACCTTTTTCTCATCAACACTTTCAGTAAGTTTAGGTGTGTTTGTTGCAATTATTGCAAACCAACCATGGATTAAAGGGCAACGGTTTTTTCGGACAATCTTTCTATTGCCTTGGGCAGTACCAGCATTTGTCACAATCTTAACATTCTCTAATATGTTCAATGATAGCTTTGGAGCAATTAATGTCCAAATACTCCCGTTAATAAACCGCATTCCTTTTGTGGAAATTGCTCAGATACCTTGGAAAACATCCGCTAACTGGACAAAAGTTGCGATGATTTTGATTCAAACATGGCTTGGATTCCCATATATTTATGTGATGGTTACAGGAGTGCTACAATCAATTCCAGGCGACTTATATGAAGCAGCCCGTATCGATGGTGCGGGAGCAATGAAACGTTTTCAGAAAATAACATTACCAATGATTCTGTTTTCGACAGCACCGGTAATGATTACACAATATACTTTCAACTTTAATAATTTCTCGATGATCTATCTGTTTAATCAAGGAGGACCAGGAGTCGTTGGTGGCGGTGCTGGGAGTACTGATATTCTTATTTCTTGGGTATATAAATTGACGACCTCAGGGAAACCAGATTATGCTTTAGCAGCAGCGGTAACGCTTTTGATTTCAACAGGACTAATCATCGCATCGTTATTAGGATTTAAATATAGTAACGCATTTGATAAGGAGGATATGATGTAATATGGCTTCACAAAAAATAAATAAAATAATAATACAACTCGCAACATATTGCTTTTTGATTGGATTATCAATTATTATTCTCTACCCACTTTCAATTGCCCTCCTCACAGCATTTCAAAAAGGAAATACACCCGCATTCTATCTTGATTTTTCACGGGAGCTCACACTCGAAAATTTCCAAATACTCTTTTTCAAAGAACAATATTTTATCTGGTTTGGAAATACACTCAAAATAGCAGTAACAACAATGGTGCTACAAGTTGCAGTTGTCGTACTTGCAGGGTATGCTTATAGTCGCTACCGGTTTGCTGGGAGAAAACAGACACTCCTTTTTTTCCTTTTAATTCAAATGATTCCATCAATGGCTGCCCTCACATCATTTTATGTGCTTGCAACATTGCTAAAAGTATTAGACCAATGGTGGTTTCTAACAATTCTCTATGTAGGTGGAGGGATTCCTATGAATATTTGGCTGATGAAAGGCTATTTTGATACGGTTCCACGTGAAATTGACGAATCAGGTCGCATCGATGGAGCAGGTCACCTTCGAATTTTCTGGCAATTAATTTTACCATTAGTTCGACCAATGATTGCAGTGCAAGCACTCTGGGCATTCATGGGACCATTTGGGGATTTCCTCTTAGCTAAATTCCTCTTACGTTCACCAGGATCACTCACACTCGCAGTTGCATTACAACGGTATGTAACCGATCAGAAAAATCTCCAATACGGGCTATTTTCTGCGGGGTCAATTCTCATTGCAATTCCAATTGCACTCCTGTTCTTTGTTCTCCAAAAAAACTTCGTTTCTGGTTTGACAGCAGGGGGGACAAAGGGTTAAACTGTATAAACAGACAAGTTGACATAGAGGAGTAAAAGTGATGAAAAAATTTCCCAATACGTATTTTAGCACAAGTTTTCATTTCAAAAAAATAATGGCAATGAGCAGCCAATATAAATGGTGGCAACTTGCATTTATCTTCTGCTTTTTATCAGCATGCCAATTAATTCCAGTTACAATTATTGCACAAAATAATAATGTCATGGCATTAGAAAATCTCCTGCCAAGTGTTGCTGCAGAAATTAAAAAAGGACCATTTGAAGATTATTTGTGTGCAATTGATCAAGGAATACTAGATTGTGCAATAACTCCTCCGCAAAACATGGACACACTTTATCTATTTGAGGAAGGTGGAGGTGACAAGATGCTTGGTGAACAAGGTTCTTACCGGCGCGCCAATATGAAAAATGCAGTCATTTTCCGCCAACAGAGTTTCTATATATTAGATGAAAGTGGCATTGGATTTGAGGTTGCCTATAGCCTAGATAGTAAACTCTCAGAAAATACAGTGTATACATATTTGGAGACAAATTGGAATCAGCAGAGCCAGACAACAATTAAATTATTAAATATGTTCTCACTGGCAATCGCATTCCTTACAAATAATGCGATACTATTTTTAGGAATTGCTTTTTTTATCTATCTCACAAAATTTAGTGGATTAAATAGTATAAAATCATACCGTCAAAGTTTAGCAATTGTATTAAGTGCAATGCTTATCCCGACAATCATTACAGTGTTTTTACAATTATTTATTGCAAGTAATTTACTAATATTCGTACTCCCACAAGCATTACTGGTAATCATGATACTGTTACTCTATTTTAAGACAAAATTTCGGATAGAAAAAAAGAAACCGAAAGCATAATAAAAAGGCACCCTATTTTACATAGGAATGCGCTCATTAAAGGAATTTATTATTCAAGACTATATGGCATTTTCTGTTCAAATGCTTTGACATATGCATTCTTATTATTAGGATGCTGTAGCATTTTTAAAATAAAGTGTTCATACTCAGTAATAAACTGCAATAAAATAGCTGTATGCATTTCTAGAAGCAGCGCATTCCCTGATTTATGATAGTCTTCATAATACTGTTTTGTTTTTCCATCATAATGCATAGCGATATTAGCTATTTGGGCTTGCTTTGGCTCAGTAGTCGTATCGCTTTTTTTGAAGCTAATTGGATCATTATTTGAGTGAACAAAGCGATTGCGCATTTGTTTCAAAGCATCAATTTTTTGAAGAATCACGGCATTTTCATGATTGTATTTAAAATAGGTATCTAAATGCCACTGTTTTATCTTTAATTTTCGCTTGTTCTTCTCCTTGATTTCTAGATATTTAGGACTATTCGTTAAGCCACTTTTACGATATAGCTCTTTTGCCAAGTTATATAAATAATCATCAAGGGCCTCTTTGGACCAAGCAATTGATGAGTAGATATTAAAATAGCGCAGCATTTCTTCGATAAAAACATCAGGATTTGCTTCTCTGTCAATTTCTAAAATATTTTCATATTTCAATTCTTCTGTTAGTGTTAAAATATTTTTGTAATGTAAGATAAAACCAATTACTTGCATGTTCTACTTCCTCTTCTTTTTTACTATATATGGTATCCGCGAAATTATTATACATAAATTTTTACTTTATACGGACCCAACATCTAATATTATAGCATACAGTCTAGCCAATAACAGAATTTTAGTGAAAGCATTTAAAAGTGATGTGTTACTTAGCAACGATATCCTCTTGTTCTTCATTGGTAAGTTTATTATCATACATTTTGAAAAAAGGGAAATAGATAAGGATAGAAAGACATAAGCATAGTAGAGCCAAAATGAGGGCGTTAAAGTCTCCTCCTGTTCCTAAAAAAGCTCCTAAGCCAACGGGGGATACCCAAGGAATTCCTGAGATTACTTTTCCAACAAGTCCAAATTTCGTCGCAAAATAAGCAAGCGTTACGTTTGCAAGTGGTGCAAGAATAAAAGGAATAATCAAATAGGGATTATAAACAATAGGGGCACCAAAAATAATTGGTTCATTGATATTAAATAAAGATGGGATGATTGCAGCTTTTCCTAAAATCTTTAATTGCTTTGATTTTGCCACAAAAATGAAAAGTGCACAGAGGCCTAAAGTTGAGCCTGCACCACCAATAAACAGATACATATTAACAAAATCACCTGCAAATATATGATTGGCTCCATCCATATTTTCTGTTAGGGCAACAAGTAAAATGGGGTTAATAAATGTATTTTTGATAATAGCTGTTCCATGGACGCCAACTGCCCATAATAGTTGTATTAATAAGACAATTATTATGATGCCAAAATATGATCCCGTGAGCTCCTGAACGAAGCCAAAAGGTTTAGCTAGAATACTGTGAATATCTGTTCCCACCCAAGCTAAAATAGTGATAATTGCAAGCATTACAAATGTCAAAACAATCGTTGGTAATAAGGCCGTAAATGAACGTGATACGCCCGCGGGCACACCAGCTGGCATATGTATTGTGATGTTTTTTATAATGCAAAAACGATAAATCTGAACGGCAATAATAGCCGATATAATACCAACAAAAATGCCTTGCCCACTAAATCGTGTAATCCAACTGCCCATGGATACACCATTAAAAACAATGCTTTTTTCTGAAGTTAAATCTGAAACAAGGGTTGCTTTTCCATCAATAAATACTACTTGAACAATCGTCATCAAAAAAGCGTAAATTGCTAAAATCGAGCCTGTAAAACTATCGATATTGATCTTATCCACCGTTTGATACTCTTGGGTCAAATAGTATCCAGTTGCCGCAACATAGAAAATTGCGATACTTCCTAAAGCCATTGTATTTGCAATTAAGTATATTGCACTATACTGTAAAATGGTTGCTTCAAAAAAGGTTTTAAGTCCTGGTATAATCTGTGGTAGATTGTTTATAATTAAAAAAATTGATGCAACAATAGTGAAAGGAACGGCAGTAAGACCAGCATTCATCAGTGCACGAATGATTTTTGTGTTTGCTATTCTATTGAGTTTACCTAATAAATGTTTTTCTAAAAAATTTAAAATTACGTTCATGGTATCAATCTCTCCCTTAGTACGCGGCGCAAAAAATAAAAGCGCTTTCGTATTATCTTAAGAATAGCAAAAAAGTAAGAAGTTTTCAAGCTTTTGACAGAAACCGTTCTTAACTTCTTTTTTATGAATGATTTAGACAAAGAACATATTGACTTTGAGTTCTTTAATTCGGTGGTAAGCAACTTTATTTACTGTTTGATTGGTAATAAAATCTGTAATCATTTTCGTGTGGATTGTCATGAAATTTTTTTGTGTACCCACATTTTTAGCCTCTACCATAATAATTTTTTTGCCGGATGTATATTCAATCATTGTCCGATTAACTAAAGTTTCTGATAGCGAATAAGATGAAACAATTTTTTCATCTACCGCATCTGCCTCTAAAAAGCAGATATCCGCGTATTGCATTTTCAAATTTTGAATAGCAATATCACCAATAATGGAAGTATCATTATGGATTTCCCCCCCAATCAAAAAAATTGTTGCATCACTCCCCAATATCGTCGTGCAAATTAGCAGATTATTCGTAAAAATTGTCACAGGCAGATAGGAAATTTCTTGAATAAACAAAAGTGCTATCACACCTGAGTTGACATAAATAGTCATGCCAGCCCGTACAAATTGACGTGCAAACTTTGCTATTTTTTTCTTATGTTCGATAATAATGTCAGATTTTCCAGATAAAAAGAGAGTATCACGATTTGGAGAGCTTACATTATTGAGATAAGTTGCTTTGCCATAGGACTTTTTAATAATATTTTTCTTTTCAAAAAGTGCTAAATCACGGCGAATAGTTAATGGTGAAACACCTAGTTTAGCTGCGATCTCCTGGATATCCACACTGCCATTTTTCTTCAATTCTTCTAAAATATTTTCGCGCCGCTTAAAAACTAAGGCCAAACTTTTTTTCATGGTTACACCCACTTTCACTTTAAATCTATCGACTTCATGTCCTCCCTGCGAAAGTAAATACTCGGGAGGATTTTGCATGCGAGGACCGCCATATTGACTCAGAATAGTTAAGTTAAGTATAACGCATCCGCAAGCAAAATTCAATGGGAGAAGAAGATGAGCGTATCCAAGCATTACAAAAATCAATTCGGCGCTCAAAAACTGAGGAGGCCTTTTTTTAACCTCTAGATTGTTGGTAAAATCAAGCAATTCGATGAGCGGGCAAATTATGGATTACTCAAAGCTCCAGGATATAACATATCTTTCTTCATGGCATGCAAGCTAAAAAAATTGCAGCAAAAGAATTACTGACAGATTAGAATTGAGATGCAAAAAAACCTGTTTCCAGCGTGGGAACAGGTTTTTATTTTGGGGTTTATGGTTTGAATGTATAATTTTTTTTGTTACACTAGTGCTAGTTACTATATACTATCCACACTACTAGGCGGGGCATCGTGCAAATAGTCAAAAAGCAACATGGCAAGTGGCGTGAAGTTACTTGAGCTTGCAAGTGGTGACCACGCACCAACCGGCAGTGCAAGACTTGCAATCCGTGCAATGGCGTTATCGGTTTTGGCAGTGAAACTAAGAATGCCCATATTCACGAGTTTTGCGTGTTCGACAATTTCATGCAAACGGTGGTTTTCACCGGATTCTGAGATGACGATGAGCAGATTATCGGCAGATTTTTCATTAAAGAGTAATTGTAGATGAGAAGAGATGTGTGCATTATAGCCACTCAAAAGCAACTTATCTTTGATGTAGAGTGCGGCAATATCCGAATAGCCAAATCCGAAAACAAAGATTTTCTGGAGCCGGTATTTTTCCAACATTTCGATAAAAGCTTGTTGATAAGAAGTGAAAGATCCCAAGTCTAGGATATCAGCATCTGTCTTCGGGGGCGATTGGTTCGATGCTTTAAGATTCCGCAGAAAAAAAAGTAGCTCGGAGTAGCCGACAAAGCCAACTTTTTTGGCTAATTTAAAAATAAAAGAAGTCGAAGAGAAAGTTGCAAGCGCGACATCACGAATCGGCAGTTTGGCAGTAGGTTTGAGGTTTTGATAGATATAGATAACAATGTTTTTTTCAGCAACATCCAGTTTTTGCGAAAGTAAATACTCGTGAAGATTTTGCATGCGATCGCCTCCTTATTGACTCAGAATAGTTAAGTTAAGTATAACGCATTCGCAAGCAAAATTCAATGAGAGAAGAAGAGGAGAGAAAAGAAATGAGTAATTTTATTCAAGATCCGTGGGCAAGAACGACCACGAGAAATGGTTTAGCAGGAGATGAGGTTATCTCGGCACTACAAAAATCAATTCGGCGCTCAAAAACCGAAGATGCCTGTTTTTTTGCCTATGAAATGTACACCACTTCAGAACAAATGGAGGAGAAACTCTGGCGACGCCTGCTAGCAATTTCCGTAGAAGATGTAGGTCTTGGGAATCCACAAGCAGCAGGTCAAATCAAAACGCTTTCAGATATGCGTAAAGAATTTCCGTATAGTGATGGCGACCGCCCAATATTCTTTATCCATGCGATTCGGATTTTATGTGAATCGCTGAAAGATCGCTCAAGTGATCTCCTCAAGAATATTGTTATCAAAAGTTATGCGATGGGATTTGTACCCGAAATACCTGATATTGCCCTTGATAAGCATACGAAAAGAGGAACAGCAATGGGCCGCGATTCCTTCCATTTCCTCAATATTGCTAGCCAAGTTGAGCCACAAATGGAAGTTGAAAATAACTATAAAGCACGTTATGCAGAAATTTTAGAAACATACGACAAAAATGATACTGTCGAGTCAACATTCCAATATCGTCCATACCAACTTTAAACGCATAGTGAAAAAATAAAGAAAGTGTAGGGAAAGTATATGAAAAAAATGGAAGCATATCTTAATAAAATTGGTGGGAAGCTTGGGACACAGCGCCACCTTCAAGCGCTATCAGCAGGAATGATGATGGTTTTACCTTTAATTGTCATCGGAGCAATTTTCATGGTAATTGCCAATCCCCCAATTAACCCCGATTTAGTAGATGCTACAACTGCAAACTTCTTCATCAAATTCCTCTTAAACTGGAAGAGCTTTGCTGTTGCAAATTATGGCTACCTCACAGCGCCATTTGATTTGACGATGGGGATTTTTGGCTTGATGAGTGCCTTCACAATCGCTTATCAATTGGCAAAAAGTTACGCTCTAAAAGTGGATGCAGTTATTATTGCGCTCACAGCCTTTGTCGTATTCTTCCTCGTCTGCAGTGCACCAGTTGTTGAAGGAACAGTAAGCATACGTTACCTTGGGGCCGATGGCCTCTTCACAGCAATTTTAATATCGTTTGCCGTTGTCGAAATCTTCCACTTTGCCGAAATCCGCGGCTGGCTCGTGAGCTTTCCAAGCAGCGTGCCACCAATGGTAACGGGATTTGTCAACGCATTATTACCAGTTGTTGGGAGTATCATCCTGTTATATGGTTTGAATCTTATCCTCGTGAGTAACTTTGACAAAAATATCCCCGCAGCAATTACGGGGTTGCTCACACCAGGACTAGGTGTTGTGAATAATATTTGGGTCTACATCGCTATCGTTATTTTCTCAAATCTCTTGTGGCTTGTTGGTATCAACGGGACCTCGATTGTTTTTCCCATCGTATTCTCAATTGGGATTGCAAACACAGGTGTCAATGCCGAAGCCGTTATGAGCGGTGGTGAGGCAACAATGGTAATGAACTTGCAAATGTTCCGCTATATGATCCTTGGTGGTGCCGGAAATACGCTTGGACTTGTCATGTTGATGATGTTCAGCAAATCCGTGCAGCTCAAAGCAATTGGACGACTCTCATTCATTCCTGGAATTTGTGGAATAAATGAACCGGTGATTTTCGGCGTACCAGTCGTATTCAATCCAATCCTTGCAATTCCATTCCTCCTCATGCCAGTCATTAGTGTGGGACTTGGATATTTTGTGCAAGTTGTTGGACTTGTACGACCAGGTTATATTGTGGATCCCTCATTCACGCCCTTTTTTGCACAAGCCTATTTATCGGCCCTCGATTGGCGCAATATCGTATTCGTCTGCATCCTTGTCGGATTAAGCGTTATTGTCTACTTCCCATTTTTCAAAATTTTGGAAAAACAGTTAGTTGCCAAAGAGCAATAAATAGTATTTAGATAAATACCTCTGCATAGTGTAGTGCACCCCGTTACTTGGAAGTAACGGAGGTGCATTTTTAAATGTCAAAATTAACAGTGAAATAGAAAATCGAAATATATGAGCAGAGACAACAAGGAATAACAATCGATACTATTCGCATATTAATATAGTAATCACAGTATAATATATTTAGTGTCCCAATAGCATGCACATTCGCTACAATCAGGTTCATGCTATTGGGACATAATCAAAAGTTACTACTGAAGACATTATCAGATGTTAATCAGATATATCAACTTTTTCTGCAGGAAAAGCGAGATAAACAATAGAAAATGTGTTACTCTGTAATACAGAGGAAGTGAATGATATGGCACATATATCACTAAGAGTAAGCGATCGAGAAAAAACTATTATGGAAGAGTATGCAAAGATGCATGCAATGAATTTGTCTGAAACTATAAAAGAAGCATTTTTTGAAAAGTTAGAAGACGAACTTGATTTAAAATCAATTCAACAATTTGAACTCAATGAAAAAGAAGGGTTTACTCCATTTGAAGATGTAGTTAAAAATTTAGGATTTGAATATGAGTTATAGCGTTGAATTATCGAAACAGGCTGAGAAGACGTTAAAAAAATTAGATAAGCAACAACAGATATTACTTTTAAGTTGGATAAAGAGAAATCTAGTTGGATGTAAAAGTCCAAGAATATCAGGAAAACCATTGACTGGAGATTTAAAAGGATCTTGGAGATATAGGGTCGGTATATACCGTATAATTACAAGCATAGAAGATGAGGTAATGAAAATATAAGTAATAAATTTTGATCATCGAAGAGATATTTACAAAAAATGCTTGATGACTATAACTAAGAAAACAATGTATCTTTGACATTTAGTTCAATAAGGCGTGCCTATATGATACCAATAATGTAATTATTGGTTATAGAAAAAAACGGGAGCGGAATGGCTCCTGTTTGCATGTGTTATATAAACAAATGCATGCGAACTACTGCAGTACCAAATAAAAAGAAGTTTAGAGCAATGTCTGAACTTCTTTTTTGATTTTGTAAATAGTTGGTCTGGTGCCTCCGACCTCTTTAGAGATTTGGCTAACTGAAATATTTCTGACTAATCGTGGTTCAGAGTTCAAAAATGCTGCAATCGATGAAACCTTACGCACATTCCAAATTCAACACTTCCCTTAGTAGAAAAAAGGCTGTCCACATGACAATGCAGTTGCAGAAGCAGCAGTGACAATCATCAAAACAGAATGTATAAACAAGGTATTTGATTCTCTCACAACCCTAGAAAGAGAATTGAATGATTATATGAATTGGTACAATAATTTCAGAAGACACAGTAGAAATAGTCATAAACCACCTACCGTAGCTGCTTAAAAAGAGCCCTTATACAAGTTGTGCAGAAAGGTGTTGCCTTTCCAACTTGAGAATATGGC
>BHER01000008.1 GCA_003864555.1 Erysipelotrichaceae bacterium
AAAGTATTACAAATAATATTAGTGTTTATTTGAGGGAAAATACAGAGGATAGTGCAAATGCAAGTTCCGGGAATGAAACAGTTAAAATAATTAAATCTTTTCCAAGTTTTTTGAATAAAAGAAAAGAGGACATCATTGATTATATGGATACAATTGGTGCAGGTGAAAATATTGTTATTATTGGCGATGGAAATATCATTGTAAAACAGAGTATACAATATGGAGCACAGTATGTCACAACACAAAAAATATTCATTGAAACAGATGGGGAAATAAAAAAAATACCGGATATGAATGGGTGGTCACGTAAAGATGTCGAAGTATTTGCAGGTATGGCAGATCTGATTGTAATATATGATGGAATGGGCTATGTATCTGAACAGAGTATTGGTGCAGGCGAAATTTTTACTGCTGAGAATAATACAATAACTGTAAAACTTGTGGTATAATAAACTAGTATTAATTTCAAAGTAATTTTTCTTATTGGAGTTAAAAAGTTTGTTGAAACGAGGAAATAAAAATGATTGAAAACATAGTGCTACAGGGAGCCATATACATAATATTAACAATGGTGCTAACAATTATAATTGGAAAAATTGGGCTACCAATTTTAACGAAAATTAAAGTAGGACAATTCATTCGAGAAGAGGGACCAGCATCGCATGTAGCCAAAATGGGCACACCAACAATGGGAGGCTGGTTTTTTCTGATTGCCATAACAATCGTAACACTGACAAGTAATCTCTTTTTGGGAGGGACACCCGCGTCAATTTGGTTTTATCTTGTGACGCTATTGATGTATGCTGCAATTGGATTTATTGATGACTATCTAAAAGTCATAAAAAAACAGAATTTAGGTTTAACATCACTCAAAAAATTAGGACTTCAGGTTTTCATGGTGATACTACTTTTTATCATCTTCCCTGAGCGTTTTTCTGATTGGACCTTACATTTCCTTACTTTTGAAGTACACGTACCAATAACAGCCTATCTGCTATTTGCAATTATCTGGTTTTCTGGTTTTAGTAATGCAACGAATGTTACAGATGGTGTAGATGGTCTACTCGGAAGTACCGCACTCATCGCTTTTTTGGCACTAGCAGTTATTGCAGTCATACAACAAAGCTATGGAACGGCAGTTTTTTGCTTTATTACAATTGGTGCATTACTAGGCTTTTTATTTTTCAATAGATACCCTGCCAAAGTATTCATGGGTGATACAGGATCACTAGCACTGGGTGCACTCTTAGCTGCCGTTTCTATTGAATTGCATATTGAAATACTCTTGCTTATAATAGGGAGTGTTTTTGTTTTTGAAACACTATCCGTCATCATACAAGTATCATATTTCAAGTATAGCAAGCGGAAGTTTGGTGAAGGAAGAAGAATATTTTTAATGAGTCCATACCACCACCATTTAGAGTTGAAAGGATGGACAGAAAAGCAAATAGTCCTCATTTTTAGTATAGTAGGGCTATTAAGTGCAATTCTTAGTATTATGCTTGTTATACTTACATAAATAAAATTAAAAAAAGGGGTTTTTTTATGCAGCAAACAGAAAAATATAGAGGGCTCAATATACTCGTAGTAGGTATGGGAATCAGCGGATTTTCTGTGGCACTGTTACTCAAAAAATTGGGAGCTTCTGTAGTAGTCAATGAGAATTTAGGAAATAAAGATACCGAAGAAGTTGAACTACTTGAAAAAAATGGAATTCAGTATATCGGTGATGGGCATCATGATTATTTATTAGATGGTGTAGATCTACTCGTTAAAAATCCGGGAATACCATACCATCACCCATTTATTGTAAGTGCAGATCTGCGTAAAATACCAATCATCACAGAAACGGAAGTTGCCATGTCCGTATGTGATAGCCGTGTTATTACAATTACTGGAACAAATGGAAAAACAACAACAACAATGCTTATCCATGCAATGCTTAAAGCAGAAGGGGTAGATGCCCATATAGCGGGAAATATTGGTGTTCCATTTTCTGATGTTGTACAAAAAACAACAGAAAAGAGTATCATTGTGCTCGAATTATCATCATTTCAATTATTAGGAATGCCAAATATAAAACCAAGTATTGCACTCATTTTAAACTTAGATGAGGCCCATATAGATTACCATAAAACCTTGAGTGACTACTATAATGCAAAGAAGCAAATTTTTAAAAATATGGATAAAAATGATAAATTGATTCTAAATTATGATGATACCCGTTTGATGACTGAAATGAAAAATGAGACACCCTCGGCGCAGATGGGTTATTTTTCTACAGACAATAGTATGGTAGAAACTTATATAGAAAATGAGACTATCTATTATCAAAACGAGCAGATTTCCCATATCTCAGATATCGCTATTCCAGGGGCTCATAATTTACAGAATGTTCTAGCAGCAGTTGCAGCAACAAAATCATGTGCAATAAGCAATGCAGCAATTAAAAGTGCACTTCAGCATTTTACAGGTGTTGAGCATCGGCTCGAATATGTGCAAACATTAGAAGGTCGGAAATTTTATAATGATTCTAAATCAACAAATATTTCAGCTGCGAAAGTTGCACTTGCAGCATTTAAGCAACCGATAATTTGGATTGCTGGCGGATTAGATCGTGGGAATGATATTTCCGATATAATACCTTTTTGTAAGGATGTCAAAATGATCATATCATTTGGAGAATCGAAAGATAAATTTACAAAATTAGCAGCAAAAATGGCGATAAATTCAGTTGCAGTGGATACACTTTTACTTGCGACAAAAGCTGCTTATACTTTTTCTGAAAAAGATGATATTATTTTGCTTTCACCCGCATGTGCAAGCTGGGATCAATTTCAAAATTTTGAGCAGCGTGGAAAAGAGTTCAAGCAGATATGCATAAATTTAGGAGCAAATAAGGAGGAGCTATCATGAGGTATATATTGACTGGTGGTGGTAGTGGTGGACATATTTACCCATTACTATCTTTTGCGAAAATGGTACAAACACTTGATGCCGATGCCGAGTTTTTATTTGTTGGAAAAAAAGGAAAACTGGAAGAAAAAATTGTACCAAAAGCGGGCATACCATTTAAGTCTTTGTATGCGAGTGGTACGAAAGGGAAAGTGAGTTTGGAAAATATTTTAGCTGCTGGTAACCTTGCGATTGGCTATTTCCAAGCACAAAAAATAATCAAAGATTTCAAACCAGATTTTTGTATTGGTGCGGGAGGATATGTAAGTGTACCGCTGATGTTAGCTGCAAATAATGATCCAAAAGTAATAACTGCAGTTTTTGAAAATGATCAGTTTATCGGCAGAGCAAATCTGAAATTATCCCAAAAAAGTGATTTTATTTTTGGTGGCATGTTTGATTTAAAAGCAAAATATTTTAAGAATAAGCCAAACTATCTACAAGTTGGTCATCCAAGAACGGAAGAATTATCCCAAGAATTTGGTGTGCAAATTCAAAATAAAGCACAGAGAAGTCAAAAACATCCCCCAAGTATCCTATTTATCGGTGGGAGCCTTGGTGCAGAAAAAATCAATGAGCAGGCAATTGCATATTGTAAGTATATTATTGCATCCGGGTATACAAGCCAAATAGGAGAAATTGTGTTGATCACGGGCATCCGGTATTATGAACAAATGCGCGTGGAAATGGAGCAATACAGCTTTTTAAAAGTTATTGCTTATAGTGATAATCTACCCAATCTATATTTGGCCTGTGATATACTTGTAAGCCGTGCTGGAGCGGGTGTTTTAGCAGAAGCAACAGCATTTGAAATACCAACACTACTCATACCAAGCCCCAATGTTACAAATAACCATCAGTTCCACAATGCATCATATTTTGCAAAATATGATGCGGTACAGATGATGGAAGAAAACGATATCGACGGGGAGTCATTTATAGCTATGCTACATGAAGTGGTAGTATCCATACCAACCCAACAGCGGCTTAGTAATAATTTAAAAAAATTACAGATGCTGAATGCCTCTAGTAAAATGTATGAACAATTCATGCGCAAAAAAATGGAATAAAGGTGATTTGATGTTAGAATTTGTAAATATTTTTTCAGAAAAAGGTCTGCTAAAAAGAAATGAAATTTTAGCTAAATATACAGCATGGAAAGTTGGGGGACCAGCGGACATTCTCTTTATGCCATTTACAATAGAGGGATTACAGGAAGCAATTATTTTTGTGAATGCGCATGCTATCCCCTTTAAAATAATTGGGAAAGGCTCAAATATTTTAGTTTCGGATGCTGGATTTAGAGGTATCATTATTCTCCTAAATGAACTTAATCTGGAAATTATTGAACAGTCTGTGACACGGTTTTTGATTCCTGCGGGAAATAGTTTAAAACAGATATCACGGATGCTTGCTCAAAAAGGGAATACAGCACATGAATTTTTAAGTGGCATCCCTGGAACAATTGGAGGAGCTATTGTTATGAATGCGGGAACACCAGCAGGAGAAATTAAAGATGCTCTTATACAAGTGACCGTGATGGATAGCATGGGTGAAATGAGTAAAATGAGTAAAAGTATGATTGAATATGAATACCGCCATTCAATTTTCCATACAAGGAAAGATCTTATTGTGCTTGAAGGTGACTTTCACTTTCCAAAAGAAGAAATCAAGGGGAGTTCTCTTGCAAAAATAAAAGTAGATAGTAAATTACGTAAAATACGGCAACCACTCAATTATCCTAATTCTGGAAGTGTCTTCCGTAACCCGGAGAATGGACATGCCGGTGCCATGATTGAGCAACTTGGTTTAAAGGGGTTAAGAATTGGTGGTGCTAAGGTATCAAAACTCCATGCAAATTTCATTATAAATACTGGTGATGCAAATGCTGAGGACATCCTTATTTTAATTCAGACAATCCAAAATAGGGTTTTTGAGGCATATGGGGTAAGTCTAAACACGGAAGTAGAGTATCTCGGGTGGTAAAGAGAGGAGAAATCAGACGTGGACAAAAAAAATAGGCATATGGCAAATCAATATAAGGAAATATATGACCAACTAGATTCAAAGCAAATCACTGCTTTTGAGCGAATTCGCGAGAGAAAAAGAAAAGTACGGCGTCGAAAAAAATTACTTAAATTTTGTGGAATTTTCTTAAGCCTACTCATTTTTATATATTTTTTGACACCTTTTTCTAAAGTTAGTTATGTGAATATCAGTGGTAATGTGAATATTCCATCTGGGGATGTATTGGAAAAAATTAATATCAACGAAAAAAAATCATTGCAAATTTTGAATCTTCCATTTTTTGTGAATAAACGATTAGAAAAAAATATTTTCGTGGATGAAGTAAAAACCAAGCTAACTCTGGATGGGCAATTAAACTTAGAAATTAAAGAAAAAAGAATAATATTCAAAACGCAGAAAGAAGATATCTGGGTTGCTTATTTTGAAACGGGCGAGAGTGCACCAATTCCCCCAAATTATGAAGTGAGTGCAACACTTCTGCTGCCTGTGGAAGTCCCAAGTAGTTTCCCTTACGAGGAATTGGCAAAAAAATTAGCTGTTGTTCCTGAAGAGGTTATAAATGAAATATCAGAAATTCAACATACACCAACAGAATTAGAAAACCACCGTTTTACACTGTATATGAAAGATCAAAATCGTGTGACAATCCTTATGAATAAGATTACACAGAAATTAAAATGGTATTTTAAACTGGTCGCCTACTCGGATGAACGCAAATATGAGTATGTTATGGAATATGCTGATGATGTCGTTTTTGCAAAAGTAATTAATTAATTAAAAAAATAAGGAGTGCTGAAATGTTAGCAAAAATAATGAATAAAAAAACAATCATAGCTATAATAGCAATCAGTCTTTTAGTCGGAACTATCGCTTTAACAGTTGTAGTTAGTAGTCGGACTAAAGATGGCATAGCGCTAAACCAAAAAGCAGAAAATATCCGTTCAGAATTTAGTTTAGGGAAGTTAAAAGGGGACTATTTTGGTGTGCTAGTTCTTGGGAGTGATGAGGGAGCAACGCGTACAAATGGTGGAGACCATACCGATTCGATGACATATATTGCTATCAATAAAAAGACAAATAAAGCACTAGCATTACCAATTTATCGTGATGTATTGATGGCGGTTTCATGCGCAGATACTGCTGTAAATGCAAACCAGATTTATCGTGACTATGGTTCGAAGTGTCTAGCAGATTCGATTGAGGACATGATTGACTTACCAGTGGATTATCAAGTTTATATCACTTCTAATGGCTATGTTGATATTTTAAATGCAATTGGCCCAATAGAAGTAATCCCAGAAGCAACATATGAAAGCAAATTTGGTAATGATGATATTACATATAAATTTGTTGAAGGACAAAAACAAGAGCTCACGGGCAATGCACTCCTTGCTTATGCACGTTTTCGTGGGGCGACAAGTGGGGAATCACGAGCGAATAGACATGTACAATTACTCAATGGTATTTTTAAAAACTGTACAGAAAAAAAAGCCATCTGTGGTAAAAAAGTTATAGAATTGATGTTAACAAAAGATATTGAGTCATCGATACCATTTGAGGAGCTTCTTGAGATGAAAGACTTGGCTACCATTGAAAATTTAGGTGTGATCGCTGGAACTAATTTTGAGGATGAAACAGGATGGCATCAGCGGATGAATCGTGCAGACTTAGAAGTAAAAGCCCAAAAAATCCGTGAAGAGATTTTCCAATAAGGTGAAAGAAAACAAGAAATAGTTTGATATTTCTTGTTTTTTTTGACCTAAAAAAAGCGTTAGTAACCGATGTACTATCTATGGTATAATATGGGTATAAATTACAAGGAGTGGAAAAAATGAGACAGCATTATATCTGTTATACGCTGAGCACAACACAGGAATTTCGACATATGCTAGATGCCTTTTTTGCAGAGTATTTTTTTGAACAGGATTATGAAATTATCGAAGCTATTTGTGAAGAGGATATGATAGCTGATTTTGGAGAAATTTATGATGAACAGCCAATTTGTACGCAAGATGATTCTCCATATGGACTGCGATTTTATAGCCTTCCTGAACAAAAAAAACAAGTTGAGGAGCAGATGAAAAATCTCCCGAAAACAATTTTTTTGGAAGAAGAAGAAATCATTTTTAGTGAATATGAAGTACTAAGTATGCATCAACAATTGATACAATTAACAGAAAATACAATGATTATCCCTAAAAAGTACGAAGGCGAACAAACACATAAAATTTCTATTGTATTAGAAGCAAAAAATGCTTTTGGAACGGGTGATCACGCAACAACAAAACTTGTGGCTATACTACTCGAAAAAGAAGTAGGGATAGAGAGTATTGTTCTAGATATAGGGTGTGGAACGGGAATTTTGGCGATACTTGCAGCAAAACTTGGTGCCAAAAAAGTGGATGGGATTGATAGTGATCCCGTTGCAGTTCAAGAGGCATTAGCAGTTGTTGCTGATAATGGTCTTTCAGCTATTGTCCAAATCTTTGCAAATGATTTACTTGCGGGCATTGAGATTCAAACATATAATATCGTAGTTGCTAATTTAACATTAGAAATTTTATGTAAGCTATTACCAGCACTTGCAGAGGAAGAAAAAAGTAGATGCGTTTATTTATTTTCGGGAATTATGGAAAATCAAGCTGGTATTTTTGAAAAAATGCTAACGGAATATGGTTTTACTGTAGTAGAAAAAATAATAGAAGATACTTGGTGTGGGTATAAATGCCAAAAATACTAGACTAAAAAAGGTAGGGTGGATCGATGTATACATATTGTGTTAAAATCAATAAGCGAAGCAAAAAATTAATTTTACGTGTTATGGATGATAAAATTATTGTAACAGCGCCACCCTATGCTACCAAAAAGGTCATAGATGCTTTTGTCGATACACGCGAAAATTGGATTCGCGAGCAACTAGAAAACAGAGATTATACAAGCTTTCAAGATATAAAGTCAATATATCTCTACGGATTAAAACATGGTTTTAAAATTGAAATCGATGATAGGAAGAGTATAAAAATCATCAAAGATGATGTGCTTATCGTAATGAGCGTGCCTACGGTTTCAACGGATGAACAAATGATCTTTGCCTTTAAGCGCTGGCTTAAAAAACAGGCAGAAGATTTTTTAGAGCAAAGAATTACCTATTTACAACAGCAACCTGAAGTATTTGAAATCACGAGTAAGTATCTAAAAAAATACCGTGTACGCTATTTAAAAAGTGCTTTTGGTCTCTGCTATGCAAGGCGCAATGAAATTGTCTTAAATGCTGAGTTAGTACAATATGATGCTAAAATCCTTGATTATGTAATTTTGCATGAGATTTCACATTTTATTGAGCAAAATCATTCTAAAGCATTTTACGATGTTTTTGAAACATTAGAACCAGAATGGAAAAGTCTAAAAAAAGAATTAGATGAGCTACATAAAAAAATGGGTGGCTGGTCGTATCGTTAAAAGTAGGAGTGGTAGGGAATGATTACATTTATTAAGGGGCGCAGTGGGCGTGGGAAAACTGATTATATTTTACAAGAAATAACAAAATCACTGACTCAAAATCCTGAAGTGAAGCAAATTTTAATTGTGCCCGATCAAATGTCTTTTCAAACAGAGTATGAATTATTACACCGATTTGACTCAAAGGTGATGGTTGGTGTTGAGGTAGTTGGAATCCATCGTTTTGTAGCACGGATGCTTGAAGATAGTATACCCTATAATTTTGTTCAGGCGGAAACACTTGCCCAAAAGATGCTAATGCAAGAAAGTGCCATAGCAGTCGAAAAAAAGCTAGATATCTATGCGAAGTCTGTACATAATAATGGGTTTGTCGAGTATCTGCACCAATTTTTTCGGCAAATCCGTGGTTCTAATGTCGAAATAGAGCAATTAGCAGAAATAGATAACCTAGGGACATACCCATTACTAGCCCAAAAAATTAACGAAACAGTGCTCATTTTCAAGCAATATGAAAAGTATATATCAGCAGATTTACTGGATACTTCCGATCGCATTAAAATGCTTGTAGAGAAGCTTGATGATGATGTAGTACAACAAAAAATTGGACAGTATGATATATATATAGATGGCTTCTATACGTATAATGAGCAAGAATTCCTCCTTTTATGCCGTGTAATCGAACTTGCAAAAAAAGCAATGGTTACATTTAATACCGATGATGCAATACATAAGGTACACTCAATTTTCACTATTACACAGCGTGTATTTAAGCGTTTTGAGTCAACTTTTTCAATGGCGACTTGCATCGATTTAAGCGATCATAAGCAAAGCCGTTTTCGTGAAAATGCAGCACTCGATTTTTTTGAAAAAAATTATGAATCCCCCCGTAATTTCCCCGAGGGGGTAACTTGGAATAATGCTATTAACCTTACTGAATATCACACAAAAGAGGCTGAGGTTGAAGGAGTGGCACAAAAAATCCGTAGATTACTTTTAAGTGGGACGCAGGCAAGCGAAATTGGTATATATCTACCTGAATCACAAGCATATACGCCAATTATTGAAAAAATATTTGATCAGTATGAAATTCCTTATTATATTGATATCAAAGAATCAATGATGAGTCACCCACTTATACAGTGGCTCTATCTTTTATTGAAAATTACGAAAGAAAATTGGCAATATGAGGATATAGTACAACTTATCCAAAATGATTTTTTTTGCTGGTCACAGGAGATACTACCTGAAGAACGTTATCAGTTTTTAAGCCACCTTGAAACAATCCGGACGGAAAAAAAATATGTGTGGACAACAGATCGCTATTGGATTAAACTTAAAAAACCAAGCTTACTCTCAACAGAAATTGATGAGGAAATAACAGCAATCTTAGCTAAAATTCGGAGCGCAATACTTGCACAAATAGCAGGAATGGAAAGTAGTTTTAAAAATAGCTATAATAACGAAATATTAGAGCAAATTTTTGAATTTATTATCGAAAATAATGCGCTAAGCTATCTTGAAACTATCCCAGTAAACCAAAGCCGCTATACAAGTCATATCACAGAACAACAATATAAAGAGCAAATTTGGGAAAATCTGATTACTGTATTTGAACAAGCAAATATAGCAATAGGCGTTCTGAAAGTTAAAAAAGGATCGGTAATATGGGCACTTATGTTTGGCCTTGAGTCAATGGAATTTACAAGCATACCGCTAGGTTTTGATACTGTCATGGTTGGTGATTTTGAACGTTCACGTTTTCAGACAATCCATCAAGAAAATAGTAGTCTAACGATGGGAATCCAATACGGATTTGTACTAGGACTTGTTGAACAATATATCCCTTATATCGAAAGTGCAAACTCCCTTTTTTCAGTGAAGGACTTTGCAATTTTTCATAAAAATGCTGTATTAGAAGACATTTTAATAGCAGGTGATGCAATTGTATATCAACTATTCCGACTATATACAATTTTAACATGCCCAGCTAAAAAACTTGAAATGAGTTATTTTCAGTATGATGGAATCTATAAAGACATCGAGATGAATCCATCAACAATATTAGATATGTTTTCTAAAAATGGATTTAATATTCCAAAAGTTATGGGGCAATCTGCCGATGATTCGATAAATTATCAAGAAGTAAGTATCCCATTTATCAAAAAAAGATTAGCAGAGCGGTTCACAAATATTAGCACATCAGCCGACATCCAATTACTTGAAACGCTCAAAAAAATTGACCCAGTATTTGTGCAACATCTTGAAAAAGCCTTCAATTATCGAAATAGTATTGTGTTCGAAAAAAGTATTAGTATCCATGACACTATTAGCCTTACACAAATAGAAACATATAATAGCTGTCCCTATAAGTATTTCCTTCAATATATTATTGGAGTAAAGGAACCTTATGATGGCAAGCTTTTAATGCTTACAAGTGGAACAATACTCCATGATTTTTTTGAATCTCTGATCCAAAATGTTATAAATAATCAGGAGAAATTAACATCGCAACCATTAGAAGTGCATCTTTTAGAAGTAGAATCCTATTTCCAAGCAAGAGGGAATATATTGGCAAACCACCCATTATTTCTCCAGTATAGCAACCAATATCTTTTTAGAAAAATAGGGGAAATTGCCAATACTAGCATGAAAGCGTTATATGAACAAGAACTATACCATTCTTTTACGCCAAAATACATTGAAAAAATATTACCCCCGTTATTACTAGATATAGCAAAAAACAAAAAGATAATAGGAAAAGTTGATAGGATTGATATAAGTGATGATCAAAAAAGCTTTAGAATCATAGATTATAAATCATCACAACGCAGCTTAGACTTTGATAAAATTGATATTGGGACACAATTACAATTACCACTATACAGCTATCTTGCAACGCAAATGATGCAACAAAAATTAGTAGGAAGTATGTATATCCCATTACATGAAAAGCGCATTATAGTAGAAGGTGATATGAATTTAGAAGTTGGTCCGGTAAGAGAAAAAACATTTCAAGCAGCGGGCTTTTTTCTTGATGATATTGAGAGCCTTACCCTTTTTGATAGTCGAATAGCAGAAAATAAAAAAAGCAATACTATCCCTTATAGTACTAAAAAAGATGGGAGTCTAACTAATAGCTCAGCAGTATTAAGTGAAGTAGAATTAAACGCATTACAGCAATTCGCACTAAGTAAAGCAGAACAGACTATCAGTAAAATTATCCAAGGGAAATTTGATGTTGAACCCATCAGACAAAATTTTGATAATACAACAGCTCCTTGTGTCTATTGTAAATTTCGTCGGATTTGTCAATTTGATCGTAAAATAAATAGCTATCGGGAGTGCAAAACAAGTAATATGTCAGGTTTTCAGGCAAAAAAACAAGTATTTTTAGAGGAAAACAAGTTAACGGAGAAAGTAGAAAAAGGCGGTGGCATGGATGAGTAAAGTAAAATTTACAGAAAATCAACTAGCAGCAATAACAACAAGAAATCACGAAGTACTAGTAAGTGCAGCAGCGGGTGCGGGTAAAACTGCGGTACTTGTTGAACGCATTATTTCGATTATTTTGGATGATCAGATAGCAATTAATGAGGTTGTTGTCCTCACTTTTACAAATGCTGCAGCGAAGCAAATGCGCGAACGCTTGCGTAAAAGATTACAAGAACAGGCACTTCTAGTACCAGAGTTGTATGATTATATCTCAACCCAAATCCTACTTTTACCAGCAGCAAATATCAGTACTTTTCATGCCTACTGTATTCAAATTCTTCGAAATTTTTATGAGTTTATGCCACTTTCCCCTGCATTTAAAATTGCAGAAGAAAATGAGATGAATCTTTTAAAAGAAGCTATCTTAACTGATGTTTTAGAGGTCTTTTTCGAGCAAAATAGTTCAGCGTTTATAGCACTTGCAGATAGCTTTGTTGGGGGCATTCAAATTGATGAATTACGGGCAATAATTTTAACAATTTATGAAAAATCACGCGCTTTTTCCAATCCCCAAAAATGGCGAGAGCTTGCACAAAATTGGATGGAAGACCCTGAAAAAATAAAAGAGCTTGAGCATAAGTATCTGCTTTTTTTACAAGAAGAAATTGGCTCACAAATAGAAAATATCTTAGCATGTGAAAGACTACTTGATGGCTATCCTAAAAATAAAGAAGTTCTACAAACAGTTTTAGAACAGCTTGAAAAAATCACATACAAGCAAACAATTGCTGATATCTATCAGCTTCAAAGTATAATGGTATTACCGAATTGGCCAGCTATAAAAAAAGCGGATAAAACGGATAAAACGGAGCAAGGACATAAAATCTTTAATGATGTGAAAGATACGTTGAAAAAACTTACAGCATCAATGTATACCCAAGAGATGATTGGTAACCAACAAAAACTGAATGAACCAATTGTAAAGATGCTTATGGTATGTGTTCATGCATTTGAGACTGCCTTCACAAAAGAAAAACAGCGACGTGATTGTGCAGACTTCAGTGATTTAGAGCATTATATGATAATAATGTTAACCGATCATCCTGATGTGTGTGCAGAAATTGCAAATGGAATAACCGAAATTTTAGTGGATGAATACCAAGATACAAATGGTGTCCAAGACACTATTCTCAAATTATTAAAAAATGATGCAAACCGTATTTTTATGGTTGGCGATATAAAGCAGTCTATTTACCGTTTTCGACTAGCAGATCCAACGATTTTTATGGATAAACAAGATTTCTTTGTACAAAGCATACAGAGTGGTCAAGAAGTTATCATGTTAAATAAAAACTTCCGTAGTAGCAATATGGTGCTAGAATCAATCAATGCAATTTGTAGTGAAATATTTTTATTAGATATTCTCTATACCGCAGAAAACCAACTCTATTTTGGGAATGAGGGGTATTTAGAAGAAGAAGATATCCCAACTTCATGGCATTTTTTTGAAAAGACAAAAAAAGCAGAATTCAAAGAAATTGGAACAACAGAAATAGATCAGAAGGCTATACATATTGTAGCAACATTGCAAAATCAATTGCAAAAAGGTGAAATATACGATCTTAAAATGCAAAAAATGCGTGCGATTATCCCAAGCGATATCGCTATTTTATTCCGTAATAAAACATCAAAACTTGTACAAATAGTAGAAAAAAAACTCGAAGAAGTAGGAATACCTTACACAACGGCAGCAGACAAAGGCTATTTTGATGCTGTTGAAGTCAATAATATGCTAGCCCTTCTCAGTGTCCTAATAAACCCCCAGCAGTCCATTAACTTACTTGCGTATATGCGTTCACAACTTGGGAGTTTTACAGATGAACAAATATATCAAATCAGATATGAAATAGGGAGCGAGGCTACTTCTATTTTTAATCAGAGCCTTATATGGTATGAGCAATTTGGAAAATCGGAGATGATCTGTACAAAAATTAGAGTTATGCGTGAACAACTTCTAGATTTTGAACAGAAAAGTAAGGTGCTCAAACTATCAAAATTCATCCACTATCTTTATGAAAAAACGGCGTATTATGCGATGGTTGCAGCACTGCCGGATGGACTAATTCGTCAAGCAAATTTAGATGTTTTAGCTGAACTTGCTAAAAGTCGTGAGCAATCTGGTACTAATAGTTTATATGGATTCTCTAAATATCTTGAAAAATTACAAGAATACAAGCGTGACTTTGCAATTGGGAAGCAGAATATTACTAGTAAAAATAGCATTGAGATGATGACAATTCACCGTTCCAAAGGACTTGAATTCCCAATTGTCTATTTAATTGATTTGGATAAAAAATTTAATATTCAAGATGGGAATGCACCTTTTCAAATGGCTGAACTAGATGGATTAGCTCTACGATATACCGATATAAAACAAAAAACAAGGGTGAAAACATGGCAGTATGATTTGATTGCGAGGAAGCATGCAGAGGGAGACATTGCAGAACAACTTCGGATTTTATATGTAGGGTTAACACGACCGATGCAACAAATACAGCTATTTCTTGATGAGCCCACGGATGAAAATTCCAGTGCATGGAGTGCAAATCAGGTTAAGAAATTACGTAGTTTTGGGGATGCCTTACGGCAAGCCTATAGTTGTTCAAACCATGCAATTAAAAGTAAGTGGGTGCATGAGTTTATTGATTTGAAAACATGTGTTGACTTCGAATCAATTACAGAATTTATACTCCCTAGTGCTAGTCTAGAAACGTTTGAAACACGTGATATCTCAGAAAATATTATAGCCTTGAATAAGAGATATCGGTATGAGCAACTTCAGCATTTCGAACAAAAACAAACTGTTACAGAAATAAAGCGGAAAGCGGATGCTGATCGCGCCGACCAAGAGTCATACTTTATTGATGCGACCCCCAAATTATTAAGTGAGATTGCAAGACCAAATTTTTCAAGGGAAGATGTGATACCCAAAATATCGGCAGCTAAGCGAGGAACACTTATCCATCTTGTGCTGCAACATCATAAGTGGAATAGTTGCAATAGTATTAAGCAGACTGTTATTGAAATATTGCAAAAAAACATAATTTCAGAACAGGAAGCAAAGGTCCTCCCAATTTTAAAAATTACACAAACGGTTGAGAGAATAAAGCGAGAATATTTGGACAAAGGTTATACAATTATTGGTTTAGAGTTGCCATTTTCATATGGATATGATGCACGAAATCTGTATAATTATGATGGCTTTGATCAAAATCAAAAATTACTTATCCAAGGTAAAATTGATATGCTTATTCGGAAGGATACAGCATTTATTATCATTGATTTTAAAACCGATGCTATCAAAAATCCTGACATAGAAGCTTTTTTGGAAAAAAAATATGAAAAACAGTTAGAATTATATTGTGAAGCAATACGCAGTTATTATATGGTGGAAAATGTCAAAGCAAAAATATATGCCATTTCACATTAAAATTTGGTATAATAAGGTGAGTTTAAATGAAAAGAGGAAAAAATTGTGAATATACCAACTAAAATTACAATACTTCGTATAGTAATGATACCGGTATTTATTCTACTTTGGTATTTACCGATACTAGGAGAAATGACGTTTTTAAGTTTGAAGTCACTTGTACTAACAGCTTTTTTTATTTTTTTAAGTTTGACAGATTGGTTAGATGGCTATATTGCAAGGAAATATAATTTGATAACAGACTTAGGAAAATTCTTGGACCCAATTGCAGACAAAATTTTAGTTTTTAGTGTTTACTTTTTACTATTAAATCAGCAAGTAATTGATCCAATTTCGCTTATTATTATGATGAGTCGCGAATTTATTGTTTCAGCTATTCGAATGGTTGCAGCAAGCACTGGTGTAATAATTGCGGCTGACTGGAGCGGGAAAGTGAAAACAGTTGTCCAGATGGTGAGTATTATTACACTCTTGTTGATGTTTCAAAGCACATCAAATGCAGCATCTACCATCGTATATGGGATATATTGGTTATCAGTCATTCTAACAGCGCTATCGGGCATACAATATACCGTCAACTACCTACAGGAGAAGAGGAAAATTTAGTGATAAAAAAGAAAGTCTTATTATTAACAGCGCCATACGGGAATGGACATTTGCAACCAGCACGCGTTTTAAAACAGCAATTAGAAGAAAAAGGTATGGAAGTGCAAGTTTACGACATCATTGATGAGTGGAATACGCAAATTTCAAAAATTACGCAGAATGTTTACAAACAGATGTACCGAGTTGGATTTAGGAGAATCTACCAATTTTGGTATTGGGCAACGGATCAAAAAATTGCAGGTTCCATCGTAACATCTTTTTTGAAGACGACAAATCGGAAAAATTTAAAGAATGCTATCCATACAATTAATCCCGATTCAATTATTTGTGTTTTCCCATCATGGGCATTATATAAACTACTAGAGGATTTTGAAATCACGGTACCAGTTCAGACTGTTGTAACCGATTTTTATATGCATAAGCTTTGGTATCATCCTGATGTTACACGCTATTTTGTTGCCAATGAGTGGACATATCAAAGCACAAATTTCCCTGTGGATGAAAAGAAATTTTTTGTTTCAGGAATCCCAATCAAACCAGAATTTGAAGATGTAATTCAAGAAGTTGCAAGCGATCAGGAAATTAAAAGAACGGTATTGCTTATTGCTGGTGCGAGTGGTGTAAGTACACAGTATTTGGCACTTGCAAAAAAAATCCACGGGCTAGATGAAAATTTAAAAGTTATTTTAATTTGTGGGAAAAACCGCGCATTGTTTGCGAAATCAATAAAAGCAAGGAAAAAACTGGCTAGTCCTCGATTTGTAGTCATTGGGTTCTCACGCGATATGCTTAAACAGTATCAATTAGCGGATGTAGTTATTACTAAATCAGGAGGAAATACGGTAACAGAACTAGCAGCACTTGCAAAACCCGCTATCTTTTTTGATCCCTTATTTGGACAAGAAATGGCAAATGCCCAATTTTTCGAAAAATATGGTGTGGCAAAAATTGCAATGACAGCAGGAGAAACAGTATCATTTGTCGAACAACTTTATGAAAATGAAACAGCAATTCTTGATATGAAATGTGGTTATAAAGAATTTTTTGTTCACGACTCAGGTAAGAAAATTGCAGATGAGATAGAACGGTTGATGAAATAATGTATACAGTTATACAAATCACTGAACAAAAAGATGATCGTTTTTTGGTGGATTTGGAAGTAGGGCAAAATCAAGTAGAACAGCATATTGTCAAGGGGAGTGTTTTAGCTGAGCTTATTATTTTGAAGCCTGGTGTAATAACAGAACAGCAATATAAAAGTCTACAGGATAAAACCCTTTTTTATGAGGCTTATACAAAAGCATTACACTATTTAAGCTTCCGCAAACGCTCGATTAAAGAGATGGATGAATACCTCAAAATAAAAAAGCTGTATGAACAAGCTGTTGTATCGGAGGTTATTGATAGACTTGTGGAACAAGAATATTTAAATGATGCCGACTTTATGGCAGCGTATATTCAAAATAGCTTCATTGTATCATATAAAGGACCCAAAAAATTGACATATGAGCTATTACGACTTGGATGTCAGCCACATGAGATTGCTTTGAGTCTAGAGGCACTTTATAGTGAGGAAAAAAAAGGCGAGCAAATCGAAAGGCTTTACGAGAAAATACTTAAAAAGAAATATGTTTCTGAAAATCAATTGAAAAAAGCGTTTGAAGAAAAAGCATATGAACTTGGTTATGATAGTGAACTTATTGCTTTACAACTTGAAAAATTGGCGGATGAGGAGTATCTGCGTGTGGATGATTCAAAAATGAGAAGTCTAATTGAGCGTGAATACCAAAAACTTGTGCGTAAAAAAAAGAAACCCTATGAAATAAAAATGCTATTAAAAAATAAGCTAGTTGCAAAAAAAATGAGCTTTTCGGAAGCGGATGAACTGGTAAGTACAATGCTTGAGATACTAGAAGCGGATGAATAAAAAAAACTTGCGCAGAGCATATATTACCAAACGCCTACAAAGAAGAACCCAAGAGCCAATTTCTGCAGTTGAGCATGCAATATTTAAGCAATTAGAAAAGTTAGATGCGTTTAAAAAAGCGACAAGTATTGGAGTTTGCATACCCTTTAAGGGCGAAGTAGATATCATGCGGTATCTAGGGATACAAAAACTTGCATATGCTGCTATTTTGGATGATGGCACTATGCACTTTTATTTGAATGCAACAATCTTCGTAAAAACTAAAATAGGAGTCCTAGCACCAGATTTGAATCAAAAAGGACTAATAGAAATCATCCCAAGCATCCTAATCATCCCCGCTATTGCAATCAACTATACAGGGTATCGTTTAGGGTATGGTGGTGGATATTTTGATCGGTATCTTGCCAAAAACAAGATTATCTCTATTGGTATTATCGAAGATCAAGACTTAATAAATATCAAGTTTGAGCAAGAATATGATATAAAACTTACGCATGTTTTGACAGAAAAGCGTAGTCTTACATTTTGAGAAAAAGAACCAGTACATAAT
Source organism: Erysipelotrichaceae bacterium (assembly GCA_003864555.1). Lineage (GTDB taxonomy): Bacteria > Bacillota_I > Bacilli_A > Culicoidibacterales > Culicoidibacteraceae > BHER01. Next base: position 18,448 of record BHER01000008.1, read on the forward strand.
GTACTGGTTCTTTTTCTCTATAGTTAAATTTTAATACGATCAATAGATATGCCTATTTCCGCATTTGAAATAAACCATTTTTCTAAAGCATGGTCATAGATTATTGTGATAATAGCAAGATTATCTAATGCTGTTTGGTAGGAAAATGTATCGCTATCAACAGCAATAAGTGCTGCTTTGAGAACATGAGAGTGCGCAGTGATGATGATATTTTTTCTTGCTGATTTCACACGACATTCTTCCATGAAATCAAAGACACGTGCTTCTAAAACAGCGTCTGTTTCAAAGCCTATTGGTTCTTGCATACTAACACGCATGCTACGAATAAGATGGACATGGTGGCCCTCAGCATGTCCAAAAGTACGTTCAACTAGGCGTGGATCACAAATTTGTTCACAGCTAAAGTTATTAGTTGCACAAATAATAGCTAAAGTCTGTTTTGCACGTGTAAGTGGGCTACTAAAAGCAAGGTCATATTGCTCATCTTTAAAAAAAGGTGCTTTTCTATAAGCCTGCTCAATTCCTGTAGCATTGAGAGGTACATCGGCAGCACCCTGGACAATACCTGCTGCATTCCAATCAGTTTGCCCATGGCGAATAAATGTAAGTGTTGTCTGCATAATAATATACCCCTTCAAATAAAAAAATCTTAGATATAATTATAACATATATGCTATATACTGACCATCAAAAAAACTTAAGACCGAAGTCTTAAGCTTTTAAAATAATGTACGCTAATTAGAGAGGGATACTTTGTTCTGTCTCTAAATCAAAAAAATGTAATTTATTCATGTCGAATGCTAAGGTTAATTCATCCCCAGCATGAATCACTAGTCGTGCCTCAATTGTTGCAGTTACGCTTTTTTCTCCGATTGTGAAGTGAATATTGTAATCAGGCCCAAGTAATTCTGCGAAATCAATCGTTGTAATGAGATTTGCTTCAGGGTATGTTTGAATAACAAGTGGACTAATACTGATGTTTTCTGGTCGAATACCAAGTGTTACTTTTTTACCATTATATCCTTTTTCATCAAGGACCTTTGCTTTTCCTTTAGGAACTTTAAAACGATGTGTGTTAAAAAGGACATCGCCATTTTCATAGAGTGCCTCAATGAAATTCATAGAGGGCGAGCCAATAAATCCGGCAACAAATCTATTATTTGGATTATCATAGAGATTTTTAGGTGAGTCAATTTGTTGGACGATACCATCTTTCATGACAACAATACGATCAGCCATAGTCATTGCCTCAACTTGATCATGGGTTACATAGATAGTTGTTGCACCAACACGGCGATGGAGTTTGATAATCTCAGCACGCATATGTCCACGTAATTTCGCATCAAGATTTGATAGTGGTTCATCCATTAAAAAGACTTTGGGTTCACGAACGACTGCTCGTCCAAGGGCAACACGTTGACGTTGACCACCAGAGAGTGCTTTTGGTTTACGATCTAGTAGTGGTGTAAGACCAAGGATTTCTGCTGCATCCTCAACTTTTTTCTTAATCTCATTTTTTGGTATTTTTCGAAGTTTTAAGGCAAAAGCCATATTATCATAAACAGTCATATGTGGGTAGAGTGCATATGATTGGAAAACCATCGCAATATCACGGTCTTTTGGTTCAACATTATTCACAAGACGATCTCCAATGTAGAACTCCCCCTCAGTAATATCTTCTAATCCTGCAATCATTCGAAGTGTTGTTGATTTCCCGCACCCAGAAGGACCAACAAACACGATGAATTCACCACTTGTTACTTCTAGATTAAAGTCCTTAACAGCCTCATAGTTATTTTCATATTTTTTTGTTATGTGTCTAAGAGATAATGCTGACATATTTATTCCTCCTACATATTTTTTATATGTTTATTATAGCGTTTGGAGCATAGCGTGTATATGTGCACCATGCACAAAAAAGAAAAGTTGAAAGCAGGCAAAATCATCAGCATGGCGAATATCAAGTCCAGTTATTGCTATAATTTTTTGGAGTTGGTAATTGACGGTATTACGATGCATATAATTAAGCATAGCACAAGCGCTGATATTATTATTTAAAGTAAGCATTCCTTGGATAATAAGATATTGGGTTGCAGTGAGTTCAAAAAGTGCACTCTGATCTTGGAAAAAATTGAGTGAAGGACTTTTAAGGTATCTTGCATATAGATGCTGTGAATAAGTTGAAAAAAGGGGCGTTATCATATAGGAAAGATAGGGTTGCTCAAAAAATTCCTCCACGATATACACGGACTCAACAGTTGGGGTAGCATCTGCAAAAAATTGTGAGACATAGCAAGAAATAAGTATTTGGGTATCCTGTCTAAATGTCGAAAGTGTCTGATTTAAAATAATAGTAAGGTTGCTATCAAAGGGTAAATACTGGATGAAAAACAGCATATGTTCACCTAATGCTGTTTTTTTTGACGTTAAAAAATGAAAATTTGGTGAAAATGTTTCGAGATGTTCTTTTAAAATAGGTGGGAGTGAGGACTTGCTTGTAAATGCATATATTTTATAAAACATAAAAC
>BHER01000009.1 GCA_003864555.1 Erysipelotrichaceae bacterium
TGACTGCGTTATTGGATCGCGCGATGGTCAACATAAAGTCCTCTTTACAATGGTGGAACGCAAAACTGGTTTTGCCACCACGCACATCGTCCAAGGCACAAAAATGAAATATATTCGCTATGCCATAAATAAACTAGAGCGTCGTTTTGGCGGTGCATTCAAGCATATTTTCAAAAGTATAACCTTTGATAATGGGAGCGGATTTTCTGATCCAATTGGCTTTGAAAAATCGGTGTACAATGGCAAAAGAACAGTTGTGTTTTATGCCGATTCATACGCATCATATCAGCGCGGAACCAATGAACGATTCAATCGTGAAATGCGACGGTATATTCCAAAAAGAACGTCTTTTGATGATGTACCACAAAAAACAATTGATCTTTATGACTCATTTATTAACAGTAGATTACTGGCACGACATGATTTGAAAAGTCCGAAAGAGCTCTTCGATGAAGAGGTTGAAAAAATGAACCGACAGATAGCAGAATTTGATATCCAACAGGGAATCGCCGCGTGAGGCAAAAATGAGTGAATAGGTTCGCCTACGGCTCATCTATTCACTCATTTTTACATATACCCACTCAATTTATAGCAATTTTGTCCAGTTTCACTTTACAATTTAGGCTCTTTAAACAATAAATATAAAAGAGAAATAGTATTGACTACTATTTCCTTTAGTCAAAAGCTATCTATAATTATAATAGCACCTATTTTGTCCATCTTTTTTATTTTTTAAACCAATTTGCGCTTTACTATATGTCCCTTCTATTATTTCCTAATAACGGGGCATTTCATATTGGCAATAACTTGGGTACTTTTTATACATAAACTTGTAACTTTTAAAGGCAAGGAGCTATTTTAATAACCAATCTTTACCTTTGAAGTTTTCTGGTTCTTCTAATGAGAGTCCCTCAAAGCCCCTTTGTCGGAGCGCTTCATACACGAGGATTGCTGCACAATTTGATAAATTAAGTGAGCGAACTTTATCATTCATCGGTATCCGCATACACATATCTACATTATCAGCAAGGATTTCTTTGGGGATACCCTTGCTCTCTTTTCCAAACATAAAGTAAATATCCTCATTTGCTGCATAGTCCATTTCCGTGTGGTTTTTTTTCCCATAGCGTGTAAAAAAGTAGAGCGCTTGTGGCTTATTCTCTGCTATAAAATCTGCATATGTTTGGTATGTTTTATAAGATATATGCTCATAATAATCCATAGCTGCCCGCCTGAGATGTTTTTCATCTAATGAAAAACCAAGTGGCTCAATCAGATGCAATTTTGCTCCCGTTGCAACACAAGTTCTCATGATATTCCCTGTATTTTGTGGTATTTCTGGTTCAAATAAAACAATATGAATCACGTTATATTCCCTGCTTTCATTTTCTTACTTCTTACGGAAAAAATCCAAGAAATCATTTTTGCTTGCCTTTTCCTTTTTTTGTATTTTTCGTGTAATGATATCATGTGTTTCCGCATGAAAAAATTCCACAGATAACTGGTCATCATCAAATTCTACAACAGCATACGTTGGTATGCGCATGCTATAATCACGTGGATAATCAGTACTACCGGGGTTTAGCACCATAACCTGCCCATCATAATGGAAATCTGCTCTATGCGTATGGCCATAAAAAACCATATTAGCTCCAACACGCCTTGCATAATCTGCAAGTGTTGCTGTTCCTTGTACATTTTCACCACCATAGTTTATCACATCTTGCATATGACCGTGGATAACTAAAATAGTATACTTGCCAATGCGTACAAGTTCTTCTTCTACAAAACTGCCATTATCATTATTCCCGCGAACACGAATAAATTTAGTTAGCAGCTCATCACTATTTTGGAATTGGCTATCTCCACAGTGTATGAAGTAGTCCGCGGTTTCCCATTTTTCTAAAATATGTTCAAGATTCGTTCTTAGCACGTGATTATCACTCACTACAACTATTTTCACCATATTTTCGCCCCCTTATTCTTCACTAGGAGTGGCATCAAGTGCAATTCCATTCTGCTCATGTGTTGTCATACCATTTAAAATACTTAGAAACCATTGTCCTCCGCCTTCTTCATCAGGGACAAAGAAAAATGATGCACGTTCAACATGAGATGGCCATTGCTGCAAAAATGTATTGGCAACTGCTAGGTCGTCATAGTCTGTTCCTTCTATTTCACCATTTTGATACTCTAATATTAGTTCAACATCGTATGCATCATATACATTTCCATCCGCATGTGTAACATACCCACCATCGGTTATATCCGCGTCTACACCTGTGATAATTGGTAAATTTGACACCCCATATTTCATTTTTGTTTCATCAAATCTAAAGTAGAGTGTATTGGCAATATTTTTTTCAAAAGTACTAGCTTGTTCAGCTGGAATAAATTCTTGCCCTCCAAAATCAAAGCTATGTTCTACACCCCACATTGTGAAGAGGTCATAAGAAAATTTTTCAGCTACAAGTTTCACTTCATCTTCCGAACCAATATATGTATTTTTTACTGCTTGATACTCTTCGTTTTTTGCAATTTGGAATGTTGTATAGCGGTCAACAAGTTCTGGCTGGTCTTCCACTATTTCTGTATTCTGTTCTTTAACTAGCATACGTGTTGCGAGATAGATTCCGCCTCCAACCAATACAAGCAAAAGTATGATGATGAGTGCAAGTCTACCTTTTCGTAGACGCTTTTTTTTCTTTCTTCTTTTTGGTGTGACATTTTTTTCGTGTTCTTCCATTAAATTTACTCCTCTATTTTTTCGTGGATGTGATAGTAGCACCTAATGCATTAAGCTGTTCTACTAGGTTTTCATATCCACGGTATAAATGGTCTATTTGTGTAATTTCAATTGTTATATTTTCTGATAAGCCTAATAAAATTAGTGCTGCTGCTGCTCTGACATCGGGTGCTTCAACTTTTCCAGAATAGATTTTTTCCGTTTGGTTAATAATGAGCATATTATTAATTTGTGTGATATTTGCACCTATTTTTAAAAACTCAGGGACATGCCGGAATCTTTGGTCAAAAACATTATCTATGGTTACACTTGTTATTTTATTTTTCATTAATAATGGTAATATCAAAGCTTGAATATCTGTTTGAAATCCTGGATATGGTCCTGTTTTAATATCGATTGATTGTTTTGTTTGATAGCTATTTTTCCCATTTACGACGATAGTATCATCTTGGATGGTAATTTCTACTCCAATTTCCCGTAGCTTTGCGATGAGTGATTCAAGATGCTTTGGAATGGTATGATGAATTCTAATCTCACCTCCAGTAACTGCTGCTGCAATCATAAATGTTGCTGCCTCAATACGGTCTGGAATGATCTCGTACACGACTTTTTGTTTCAGTTGGGTAACACCCTCAATTTCAAGTTCTGATGTGCCAGCCCCACTAATTTTGGCTCCCGCTTGATTTAAAAAACGCACAAGATCTGTTACTTCAGGCTCTTTCGCAGCATTGCGGATTCGTGTTGTTCCTTTAGTTAAAACAGCTGCCATAATAATATTTTCTGTTGCACCAACACTTGGGTAATCAAGCGTAATGAGCGCTGGTTTTAGTCTATTCGGTGCTTTCGCAAAAATACGCCCATGTACAAGCTCAATTTCTGCGCCCATCGCCTCTAATGCTGCAATATGCATATCGATTGGCCGATAGCCAATACTGCATCCTCCAGGGAGTGCGATTGCAACATCTTTGCCTATTGCAAGGAGCGGTCCTAAAACCATCAATGTTGCTCGCATCTTAGATGTAAGTCTATCAGGAGCACATGAGATGATTTCGGCATTTTCAGGAATTTTTATCTGTAATTGTTCCTTCGTTCTTTCTACAGTTAAACCATTTTTTTCAAGTAGCTCAATCATAAGCTCAACATCTTTTATTTTGGGGATGCAATCTAAGATAAGACTTGCATCATCAAAAAGGAGTGTTGCTGCTAATATAGGTAATGCGGCATTTTTTGAACCATGAATAAAAACATCGCCCGCTAACTTTGTTCCACCCGTTACTTTTAGAGTATCCATCTGATTTCCTCCTCATCTATTATCCTAATATGATTGTAATGCTTTAACTACTTCGTTCCAAATAAACGGTCGCCTGCATCTCCAAGTCCTGGCACGATGTAACCATCCTCATTTAATTTTTCATCAAGAGCTGCCAAATAGATGTCCACATCTGGATGCCCTTCTTGTACAGCTTTTACACCTTCTGGTGCACCAACTAAGCAGACTAACTTGATTTTTTTTGCGCCTCTTGCTTTTAAAAGCGTAAGTGTTGCACTAGCAGATCCACCCGTTGCAAGCATTGGATCAACTACAAGAATATAGGCATCTTCAAGCCCTTCTGGGAGTTTACAGAAGTATTCTTTTGGTTCGAGTGTTTCTTCATCACGGTACATACCAATATGTCCAATTTTAGCATTTGGTGCAATTCCACGAATTCCTTCAACCATACCTAGACCTGCACGTAAAATTGGTACAATAATAATATCTTGATCTAATGTTGATTGTTGAGATACCATTAATGGTGTTTCGACATTTATTTTTCTTGTCCGAACATCACGGGTAATTTCATAAGCCATAAGCCCTGCAATCTCATCAACTGTTTCGGCAAATTCTTTGGATGTTGTTCGCTTGTCTCTGATGATTGTTAATTTATGACTGATGAGTGGGTGATCTAAAACCTTTAATTGTTTTTCCATTTTGTGCTATCTCCTTTAAATATAAGTATTTTTTTACTTGAAACCTTCTTATATTTTACCATATTTACTACTATATCGAGTCTTTTTCCATAAAAAAAAGGATTTTTAATCCCCTTAATTTTTTTAAATTGTGCCATCTTACTTTAAGTCTGCCATAATAATCTGCAGTTGTTCTTGTTTGAGTGCTTCTAATTTTTTAATATGCTCTTTATTTTCAGCAAAATTTTCTCTTAATAAGCTATCTTCCAAGTACAGACTTGCAATTTCATCTAAAATTGCTGCGACTTGTTCATCAATGCTGTTAATCTCTATTACACAGTCAATATCAATTACCAACTGTTTTGTTCCGCGTGCTTCCGTTAACTCTTTTACAAATTTTAATTGCTGTTGTACAGAATATTGTAGCTCTTTCAAATCTGCTAACTCAATATTTTCTAATAGTTCATCTTCATATGCCCGCTTAGATCCATCCATTGTTTCCACAAGTTTTTCCATATTTTCTTGAACACTTTCACATACATACACAAGGTCGGGTATTTCTGCTGTTTCAAGGTTTTGATATTTTTCTTCGCTTGCAATCAATTTTTGTTGAATGCTATTATATTCTACTTCATTTTTTTGAATAATTTCATCAATTTTCATTTCTTTTACACGCAATTTTTCATTTTTATTTTTTATGTTTTTTTTTGTTTTTTTTGCAATTTCTTCTCTTATGAGTTCTTCATCACGCATATGCACCATTTCCGAAATTTCTGTTCGTTGTTGTTTTTGCGTTTCTTGCTTCCTTCTTAAATTATTAACTTGAGTTTTGTATACATCAATTTCTGTAGCTGTTTTCTCTGCAATTATTCGTTTTCCTTCAAGTTCTTTTTGTAGTGTCAATACTTTACTTTTAAGTGTATTCCACTGCTCTTGTTCATGATCGTAAAGCTCTTTATATGAAGTATTCCAAATAAGTTCACGCAGTTTGAATACTTGTGTTCCCACATGCTCTTTTCGAACTTCAAGTTCTTTAATATCATATGTTGAAAGTTTTGCATCAATTACATCAATTTCTGCTTGTAGCGTAACTTTACTTTCCTCTATTTCTAGCACTTCTGCACGGCGAATTTCTTTTTTTTCAATTCTTCCCTGTTTTTTTTCTAAAATATCAAGTACTTTTTGCTCATCTTCTTTTTGAACTTTACTCTCATGTGAAATCACTTCAAGCTTATAGGAAATCTGTCTATATTCTTTAACAATAAGCTCATCTTTAATATATGTCATTTTCTTAAATCTGAAGTAGACAATCAGTGCATCAACCACACCAAAAAAGCAAAAAAGCGATGTCAAATAAAGCTGCTCTTTGTCCCCTTGAAATATAAGATAATATTGTAATAATTGTTTCAATATAATAGAGTGTATTTATATAAATTGCTTTAAACTCCTGTTTTGTTACAATATAATACTCGTTCCCACTAAGACTTATAATCGCTGCTGAAATCATTTTAACAATAAAACGATGAAATAATGTGAAAATACTAAAACAAATAATACCTTTAGCAATTAGGTAGACCATCTGATTACTTCCAAACAGCATTTCTGCTATAAGTGCTGCAGTTGCAACTATTGCAATAGCAACATCTATTAGCATCCGTGGTGCAATTTCTTTACGTCCATAAAGAATATAATTTGTTGAAAATTGCAATATCCCAAAAAATATTGGGAGTAGCGCTAGATTCAAATTACGGTATGTGAAGCTTGCCTGCTTTGTTGAGATATTTGTGAAATAGTAATATATAGCTAATGCTAAACCTGTAAATAATAGTATCATTATTGTACTGTACACCATGCCTATTTTACCATGCCTATTTTTTTTCTTTGTTATGGTCATATTATCACTTCTTTTCAATTTTTTCGCTATTGTTCTATTTTATCAGCTGGTAGTTAGCTGATTTACTGATGAAGAACCCGCGTATTAATAAAAAAAGAAAGAGGACTGAGGCTACTCCTCACTTTTTTATCTGCCTCTTTCTATTATATCTCTATAAATTTTTTATTTCATCTTCATTTAATAAGACAAAATGCCCTGGAGTATGTTCATGCCATATGGGTGGATTTTTCTCATAATCATGCATCTGTGGATTATAAACTAGGCGTTTTCTGCGTTTTTCGTATTCTGGATTTGGTAGTGGTATCGCTGAAAGCAATGATTTTGTGTATGGATGCAATGGGTGATCATACAGTTCATCTGCATCCGCAAGCTCTAGAATCTGTCCATGGTGCATAACTGCTATGCGATCACTAATATATTTCACCATTGACAAATCATGTGCAATAAAAAGATATGTCAGATTTCTATCTGCTTGTAATTTTTTCAATAGATTGACAACTTGTGCTTGAATTGAGACATCTAGCGCTGAAATTGCTTCATCCGCAATAATAAATTCTGGATCCATTATCAAGGCACGGGCAATACCAATTCTCTGTCTTTGCCCTCCTGAAAATTCATGGGGAAAACGGTTAGCGTGGTCTTTATTTAACCCAACTATTTCCAAAATTTCAATCACTTTTTGTTTTTCTTCTTCTGCTGTGCAAAGTTTGTGAATCCGTAAACCTTCTGCAATAATATCTGATACTTTCATTCTTGGGTTAAGTGATGCCATCGGATCTTGAAAAATCATTTGCATATTGCGTGAAACAAAATTTTTCTGAGTTGTGTTCAGGCTCCCTGAAATATCCTTACCAAGAAACTCAATATATCCATCCGTTGGTTTATAGAGGCGAATAATTGTTCTACCTGTTGTCGATTTTCCACTTCCTGATTCTCCAACCAAACCGAATGTTTCTCCACGATAGATTTCAAAACTGACATCATCAACCGCTTTTACGGTAAGTTTTTTTGATACTTTAAAATATTGCTTTAGATTTTGGACTTTTAATACTACTTCTCTTTGTTCTGCCATATTATTGATCCTCCTCTTCAGCATCTGCAAATAGTGCATCTGCGCTCATATGTTGACTAACTCTCTGTTTTACCAAATCAGGAATTCCAACATTTGGTGCCCGCTCATCAAGTAACCATGATGCAACGCTATGTGTACTACTAATATCAAAAAATGGTGGTTGCTCTTCAAAATCGATATTAAGCGCCCATTTATTCCGTGCTGCAAATGCATCACCTTTTGGTGGGTCTAGTAGACTTGGTGGTGTTCCTGGAATTGCAAACAATTCAGCATTTTTTGTATTAATATCAGGCATTGAGGCAAGAAGTCCCCATGTATAAGGGTGTCTTGGATTATAGAATACATCTGCAACTGTCCCTTTTTCAATGATTTTCCCTGCGTACATGACATTTACACGATCTGCAACATTTGCAACAACCCCCAAGTCATGTGTGATGAAGATAACAGAAAAATTAATTTTCTGCTGAATATCTTTAATAAGCTCTATTATTTGTGCTTGAATTGTCACATCTAATGCCGTTGTTGGCTCATCGGCAATTAAAACTCTTGGATTACACCCTAAGGCGATCGCAATAACAATCCGTTGTCTCATACCACCAGAAAATTGATGTGGGTATTGTTTGTAGCGATCTTCCACATCACTTATTCCAACAAGTTTTAGCATATCTAATGCTTTATGATGCGCTTCTGATTTACTCATTTTTTTCCCTGCATCATTTTTTTGATGTAGCATGATTGCTTCTTGTATTTGTTTTCCAATTGGAATAACCGGATTTAATGCTGTCATCGGATCTTGGAAAATCATCGCGATTTCCCCACCGCGTACACTTGACAAGATATGGTCCTCTAATTTTTCGACATGAACTTCATGTCCATCTTCAAACTTATACACGATACTTCCACTTGTTATGGTTCCATTAGCAGCCAAAATCCCCATGACTGCTCGTGTTATGACTGATTTCCCTGATCCTGACTCACCTACAATTGCGAGCGTTTCGCCTTCATTTAAATGAAAATCAACACCACGAATAGCAGAAACAACACCAGATTCTGTGGTGAATTCAATTGTTAAATTTTGAACATCTAAGATTTTACTCATTTCTGTCGCCTCATTTCTAAATTTTTTTCTACCGTATGTGGTTATCTATCTTTCATCTTTGGATCAAGTGCATCACGCAATCCATTTCCAAAAAGGTTAAACGTTAACGAAATTGTAGCCATAAATATCGTTGGAATGATAAGTTGCGATGCATATGTTGTCAATTTACCAACATTTTGAACGATAAGTTGTCCAAGTGAAATATTTGATATTGGCAGCCCCATCCCAAGCAATGTATAATATGCTTCTGATAAAATAACAGCGGGAAATGAGAGTGTCAATGCCACAACAAATGTACTCAACATATTTGGTAATAGATGCTGAAACATAATTCTTAGAGGGTTTGCCCCCAGTGTTTTAGCCGCGAGTACAAATTCAAGTTCTTTATATTTTAAAATTTGAGCACGCACAAGCCGTGAAAATCCTATCCAACCAAAAATAACTAACGCGAGTACAAGTGTTGTAAAACTTGCTCCCATTGCTAGTGTAAGAACCATCATAACAATAAGCGTTGGAATATTTACAAGTATTTCGATGATCCGTTGGATAATTATATCAACAGTTCCACCAATATATCCTGAAATGCCACCTATTACTGAACCTATTACAAGTTCACTTGTTGTAACAATGAGTGCAATAAGAAGTGAGGTTCTCATACCAAACCAAAGTCTTAGAAAAATATCCCGACCAAGCTCATCCGTTCCAAAAAAGTAAAATCGCTCTACACCTACTTTTGCGTAAGCATCAGCACCTCCACGAAAACCATCAAATATACCCATATTTGATAAAAATGGTATTTTAGGTGGTAAATTCTGAATCCGTGGATCTTGCACAAGCACAAGTGCTTCTTTTCCAAAAGGAATAATAATTGCACCTAAAATGATGAGTGTAATAATAACCATACTAATTAATGTAACTTTTTGTTTAAAGAGTCTATTAATCGATCCACGCCAGAAGCTTATACTCTCTGAAGTGATTTGCTCATTAGCACCCTCAAAATGTGTGGCAAATTCAAATAATTGTTTTTCAAGATAATCCGATTTCATTCTTTGCTCCATTATTTGTTACCTCCTGATAAACGAATTCTTGGGTCAATAACACCATATAAAACATCAATTACCAAATAAGTTAATGTGAATAGTGATGCAAAGAGCAATGTAAGACCTTGGATAATTGGGTAATCAGTCACCCCAATAGCATCAGTCATTAATCCTCCAAGTCCTGGAATTGCAAAAACACGCTCTACTACAAGACTCCCTGTAATAACACTAACAAAAAGTGGCCCAACTACTGTAATTGCTGGAATCATTGCATTACGTAATGCATGTTTTGTTAATATATCTCGACGTTTGACACCTTTTGCTTCTGCAAGTAAAATATATTCAGAACTAAGGACATCAATTAGCTCATTACGAATATATTTTGAAATCATCGCAGTTGGCCAAAATGATAACGCGAGAATTGGGGCAAGAATTGATACAAAATTCTGTGGGCTGTATATTGCCGGAAAAATACCGAGTTTTACAGTAAATACATACTGTAAAAGAATCGATACAACAATCGATGGAATAGAAATCCCAAGAACTGTAATAAATGTTACTGCATGGTCGAGTATCTTCCCACGATTTATTGCAGCAGCAACACCAAATAGCCCCCCAACTATGATGGATAGTAATACTGCAAAAATACCAATTTGAATGGATACTTTAGCTTTATTGCTAATAATTTTACCTACATCTCCATTTTTTTGAATTTTTATTGATTTACCAAGATCTCCCCTTAAGAGATTCCCCATATATTTCCCATATTGTTCAAGCACAGGACGATCAAGCCCGTATGCTGCTTCAATTTCTTTTTGTGTTTCTAATGGCAATTTGGGATCAACAATACTTGCAGGCACCAATCGCACGACAAAGAAAACTGCCGAGACAGAAATAAAAATTACCAGCAGACTATTCAATAGTCGCTTCATGACGTAATTTAACATGTTGCTTTCCTCCTAAAATATCTTTTTATAAACTAGCTCTTAATTCCTCTTTTGACTTTGAGCAAATTGGAATACGAGACTACGGTTCATTTTCGTCTTTTATTCTCTTCAACATATGAACCATAATATTAATATTATACACACTGTTTTTTAGATTGTAAAGTTTTTTACTAAAATAATGCTATCCTTTTAGCACTCGCCAGTTTTTTTTCCTTACATATGGCATCTTCATTTTATTCTCAGTTTAGATTTTAAGTTAGGATGCTTGACGTATGCAATTCTTTATAATGACCTTCTTCTGCAAGTAACTCAAGATGCTTCCCTTTTTGGACAATCCCAATTTTATCCAAAACGATAATTTCATCAGCATTTTGCACTGTGGATAGACGGTGGGCAACTACTAGAACTGTCCGGTTTTTTGATAACTTTTCAATACTTTCTTGGATGTATGCCTCAGTTATATTATCAAGTGCACTTGTTGCTTCATCTAAAATCAAAATTTTAGGGTTTTTGAGGAAAATACGAGAAAGTGAAATCCGCTGTTTTTGTCCACCCGAGAGCATCACGCCTCGTTCACCAACAAGTGTCTGATATCCTCCGGGCATGCTTATGATGAAATCGTGGATACCTGCTGCTTTCGCTGCATTTTCTACCTCAGCAAAGCTTGCTCCGGGTTTTCCATATAAAATATTTTCTGCAATTGTGCCATAAAACATAATAACATCTTGCTGTACATAGCCAATATTTTCTCTAAGGGATTGTAGTGTATACTCTTTAATATCAACACCATCAATACTAATACTCCCTGATGCAAGCTCATAGAATCTTGGGATGAGCTGTGCAATTGTTGTTTTCCCAACACCACTAGGACCAACGAGTGCAACCATTTCTCCACTTTCTATTTTCAAATCAAAGGAACTTAGAATATTTGCACTCTCATTTTTATAAGAGAACGTCACATTATTAAACTGAATTTCCCCTTTAGGGTTATGTAATATTTTTGCCCCTATTTTATCCTCTATAACAAGTGGTTCTGCCATAAGCTGTTCAAAACGCTCAAATCCTGCATACCCCTGTTGGAGTGTTTCAAGCATTGACATAATTTTACGCACGGGGGTTGCGAGTAAATTAAAGTAAAGAAAGTAGGCGAATAAATCCCCGATTGAAAATTCACCTTGTATGACAAGCAAGCTCCCACCGACTAAAACAATAATATTGAGCGCTTGAATAAAAAAGCTATTAGCACAGACGGTTTCTCCTAATGCACGATAGGCACGGCGGTAAGCTGCTAAATATTTTTGTCCATCTTCTGCAAAACGCTTTTTCTCATAGCTTTCATTTGCAAAAGCACGTGTAAGACGCACACCAGAAATAGCACCTTCCAGGCGGCTATTAATTTCCCCTTGCTCAATTTTTAGCAAGCGGAATGAACTCACCATTTTTTTCCTTGCAATAAAGACAAGGCACAGGAGTAAGAATGTTAGCAAAAAAAGGATATTGGTTGCAAAAAAATGAATGCCCGCTAGATAAATATACCCCACTACTAACATAATTGTAATAGAAAGCACCTCTTCCACCCCATGGTGTGCTATTTCTCCTGCATCCCGCAGATCTGTTGTAAGACGCGACATCATAACGCCTGTTTTATTCGTATCAAAATATGAAAAAGGCAATTGCTGAATTTTACCAAAAGCTTTTTGACGCATTGAATTTTCCATTTCAGTGCCCAGAATATGCCCAAAATATGTCACGCTATACTGTAGTCCTGTATGACCAATAATAAGAATAATCATCCCTATCCCAATTTTAAAGACTGTTGACAAATCTTCAAGTGGTACATAGGTGTTGAGAATTATGCGAGTGAAAAATGGCAAGGATAATTCTATGCATGTGTACCCAATAACTGATAATAATACGATAATCAGTAGTTTCTTATGGGGTCGATAATAGCTCCTGAAATTTTTGAACATTTTTTTCCTCCTATTTATAGCATCTAATCATGAAAATAACTTTCTTCATTACATAATGCATCACCAGCTTGTTCCAAGTATTTGGTGCAAATATATGTACCATCTGCTGCGATATAATAACCCGCTTCATCGATGAAATAGGTTGTTTTCTGTTCCATTAGCTTTAACATAGAAGGTGTAATATACACTTTTCTATTCTGCGTTGTTGTTTCTAATATGATTTCAATGGTAGATGCATCCGTAAGTTGTTCCATAAAATAAACATAATAGGTTTCACCATTTCTACGAAATTGAAGATATCTAAGCATGGTGTCCTGTTGTAAAATTTTTACTCTTTTCGGACCATTATAGTAAAGCATATGTCCACTTGGCTCATAATAAATTAAGTCGATATCCTGATAAAAATTCGCAATATGGTTTTTTGTGTTTTGGTCAAAATGGATGTTTCTGTTGCTCACACGAATATTGAAATACACTAATGACAATAGTACAAAAATGCTGAATATAGAAATTAAGTAGCGATATTTATAATACATTTTCGAAATCCCCTTTGAAGTTCTTTTCGAAAAAATCTACTTTTTTTTAGAAAAACTGTAACAAACTTCCGCCTGTTACAGCTTTTTCTATATTTCTTCTATCCAGATTTTCGCACCCACTGCCGTAAGCTTATCAACAATTTGTTCATATCCTCGTTCTACATGCTCAATATATTTAACTTCCGTTACACCATCTGCAATTAAGCCTGCTAGTATCATTGCCATCCCAGCACGCAGATCGGTTGCTTCAACACGGGTTGCTTGTAAGTCTGTTGGCCCATTTACAATCGCCGTTGCATTTTCTTGGCGAACTGTTGCCCCCATGCGAGAGAGTTCCTCAATATGCTTAAAACGCGCATTATAGATTGACTCATGCACTAGGCTCATCCCAGCAAGTTGCGTCATAAGCACTGTAAATGGTTGTTGTAAATCTGTTGGAAACCCAGGATACGTCATCGTTTTAATTGTGACTGCTGTACCAGCATTTTTTATTTTTGAGACCACGATATAGTCTTCGCCGATTTCTAGTTCTGCACCCGCTTCTTGAATTTTGGCAAGAACTGCTTCCATATGTTCAACAATCACATTATTTATGCGTAATTTATCACCTATGAGCGCACCCGCTAGTAAATATGAACCTGCAACAATTCTATCTGGAATAATTTGATGGCGACATCCTTCTAAGCGGTTAACACCTTCTATGCGGATAACATCCGTCCCAGCACCCGTAATTTTTGCACCCATGCTATTAAGTAATGTTGTCACATCGATAATTTCTGGTTCTTTTGCAGCACTTTCAATATACGTTGTCCCTTTTGCATAAACTGCTGCAAAAATAATATTAATAGTTGCTCCAACTGATGCAATATCTAAATTTATCCGAGACCCAACGATCCCATTTGCGGCAGTCAAATTATAAGCACCATTCTCATGCTCAACATCGATTCCTAAAGCATGAAATCCTTTTAAGTGTAGGTCCATTGGTCTTGGCCCCAAATAGCAGCCCCCAGGAATACCAACAACTGCTTTACCAAAACGACCAATCATTGCTCCCATAAGATAGTACGATGCTCGTAATTTTTGGACTTCCTCATCAAGGAGAGGCTCAAATGCTAGTTCTGTTGTATCAATTTCTAATATATGGTTATCATACTTCACAACTGCATGCAGACGCTCTAACATCGTCATCAGCACAAATACATCAGATAACTCTGGGACATCCTCGATAACTACTTTACCATGTGAGAGTATTGCTGCCGAAATCAATGCCACGACACTATTTTTTGCTCCCGATACTTCAATTGTCCCTGATAAGGTATGTCCACCTTCTATTTTGAATACGCGCATTATGATTGCTCCTCTATAATTTCATTATCTTTCAACCTATTTCAATAGATTTTCCTTTTTACAAAAAAATACATTGAAATAGATTGACCTCCTATATTTTACCATACTTCTCAAAAAAATAAGAAAAAAAGAAAGGGAAAATATTTTGTCCTGACATTATTTCTAGATGTCTCCAAAACATTTCACCTTTTACTTTTATTTTACTCCAAAACATATTTGTTTTTTTGAAAAAGCTCACTCAAAATAAAGCGAATTATGCTTTATTTGAACTTCCAAACCACTCAATTTTCTCTTTTACTACCGCTTTAATTGCTGCCGTTCCTGGTCCTAGTAATTGGCGTGGATCAAATCCTTTACCTATTTTATCTTTCCCAGATTCAACATATGTACGTGTTGCTTCAGCAAATGCCCATTGGCATTCCGTATTTACATTGATTTTTGCAACACCTAATGCGATTGCTTTTTTGATTTGTTCTTCTGGAATTCCTGTTCCACCGTGAAGTACTAAAGGAATTCCTGCTGTGATTTCGTTAATTTCTTTTAATGTAGAGAAACTTAATCCAGCCCAATCAGCAGGATAAGCACCATGGATATTCCCAATACCTGCTGCAAGGAAATCAATTCCTAAATCAGCAATTTTTTTACATTCTATTGGATCTGCAAGTTCTCCAGTACCAATGATTCCGTCTTCTTCACCACCGATGCTTCCAACTTCTGATTCTACTGAAACACCTTTTGCATGTGCTTTTGCAACAACGTCTGCTGCTTTTTCAAGGTTTTCTTCAAATGGCAAATGTGAACCATCAAACATAACTGATGTATATCCTACTTCAATACATTCTAATGCTGCTTTATAATCACCATGATCAAGATGAAGTGCTACTGGAACTGTAATTCCTAATGACTCAATTAAGTTTGTCACAATTGCTTTACACACTTTGTATCCACCCATATATTTTGCCGCTCCCATTGATGTTTGAATCATCACCGGTGCGTTCATTTCTTGTGCTGATTGTAAAATTGCGATTGTCCACTCTAAGTTATTTGTATTGAATGCACCAACCGCATATTTCCCATCTCTTGCATCTTTTAACATTTGTGTTGCTGAAACTAATGCCATAATAAATTCCTCCTATATATTTTTATTTTCTTTATCACTGATTATTATATCAAAAAGCCATCTAATATGCTAGTTATTATAGGTGAAAGTTTTTATCACTTTCCCACTTTTATTATCTATTTGTGAATTTTGGCATTTTCCGCCAATTGTAGTCTGAAATAATCATATCCTCAACTGAATGGGTTGGATTCCAGCCTAAAATTTCTTTTGCTTTGTTATTTGATGCAACAAGCATAGCAGGATCTCCTGCTCTTCTGCTCTCAAGTTGGAGTGCAATTTTTTGACCCAAGACTTTTTCAGTAGCATCAAAAATTTCTTGTACTGAAAATCCATCATTTGTTCCCAAATTTAATATCTGACTTTTTTTTGTTTTGATGAGGTATTCGGCACCCAGAACATGGGCAATTGCTAAATCAGTGATATGGATATAATCACGAATGCATGTTCCATCTGCTGTTGGATAATCCGTTCCAAATATTTTAAATAATGGCCGCAAACCCAAAGCTGTCTCATTAATTGCTGGTATTAGATGCGTTGGCGCATTTTTTGGTGATAAGCCAATTTCACCACTTGCATCAGCACCAGCAACATTGAAGTAGCGGAAAATGACATGCTTCATTCCATTTGAGATTTCCACTGCTTTGATTAAATCTTCTGCTGCACGCTTACTTGTCCCATAGGGATTTATTGGATTTAGCAACGCATTTTCATCCATTGCATCCAGTGTGTCTGGTTCGCCATAGACTGCTGCAGTCGATGAGAACATAACATTATTGACACCACTTATCAACATTTCTGCTAATAAAATTGCAACACCATGCACATTATTTTCAAAATATACGATTGGTTGCTCGACACTTTCAGGAACAATTAATTTAGCAGCAAAGTGCATCACAATATCAAATTTATGTGTAGCTAATACTTTTTTTACATCTGTTGCAACTTGTAAATCACCTTCAAAAAAGACTACATCTTCCGGTATTGCCTCCCGATTTCCTGTTGAAAGATTATCAAAAACTACGACTTCATGCCCTGCTCTTTTGAGTTCATACACCGTATGCGACCCAATATAACCTGCCCCACCTACTACTAAAACTCTCATTAGTCTGCCTCCTATTTCTTTTTCTTTATTATAACATATAAGTTTATCGCTATAGCCATTTTTTTGTACATACTCCTACATTTTAAGTATCTGCATATTAAGTGTCTCCCTTATGTTATAATATGTACAAGAACTAAAATAAAAAGGAGCTGCAAATTTTTATGAAAAAAATTGGTTTTATTGGTATTGGCATAATGGGCGGACCAATTGTCCAACATTTGCTCAAAAATAACTATGAGGTCTATGGCTATACACGGACAAAACAGAAAGCAACAAAGCAACTTGAGCAGGGAATGCACTGGTGTGAAAATAAAGAAATTCTCCTTGCGAAGGCTGATATTATTTTTACAATGGTTGGATTCCCATCTGAGGTTGAGGAGCTTTATTTGGCATCTGATGGGCTTCTTGCACAGACAAGCCCTGGTAAAATTTTCATTGATTTAACAACATCTACACCAGCCCTTGCAAGTAGACTTGCTCAAATTGCTCGAGAAAAAGGCTGCTTCTGTTTAGATGCACCAGTAACTGGTGGTGACCTAGGGGCTAAAAATGGTACTCTTGCCATGATGGTTGGTGGTGATGCTGAAATCTATGAACAAATCACCCCTATTTTACAGATTTTTACTGGCATTATCGCCCATTTCGGTGTTGCGGGTAATGGACAACATGCAAAAATGGCAAACCAATTAGCAATTGCAGGCAATCTACTTGGTATGGCAGAATCGCTATCCTATGCTCAAACTGTTGGCATCAATCCCCAAAAGATTTTGGATATTATGGCTTCAGGATCAGCAAGTAGTTGGCAACTAGTTAATAATGGACCCAAAGCACTAGCAGGTGATCTAAATCCAGGATTTTTTATTAAGCATTTTAGTAAAGATTTACATATAGCCCTTGAAACGGCAGCATCTTTTGGGCAAACATTCGAGGGGCTTGAATTAGTTTTAGGTTATTATGATGCTTTAATTGCCGATGGCTATGGAGACAGCGGCACACAGGCGCTCCTACAAAAAATTAAAGAAAAGAAGCAAAATTAATCTTGCTTCTTTTCTTTATATATCTGCCAATTAGCATATATGATGTTTTTGGGCTCTCCCGTTTTTTCAGCGATTGCTTTAATTGCAAGTTTTGGGTGCATACCCTCACGAATAAGTTCTGATAGCTCCCAACAATAATCAACTTTCTGATGCGTATTATGCTCTGTCCTTATAGGAAGAATTGCAAAAGCAACCTCACCTTTCCACTGTGTTAATTCCTCAAAATCTCCCGCGTCAATTTCATCAAGCGTAAACCAGATGAGTGTTTCATACAGTTTTGTAAGCTCACGTGCTAAACAAATTTTGCTCTCACCCCCAAGGGCCTCTTTGAGCATAATGAGCGTTTTAACAATTCTATGAGGCGACTCATAAAAAATAACTGGCATCTCTAATTTTTCATATAATTTGAGCATTTCCAATTTTTCATTGCGTTTTGGTGGCAAAAATCCGTGGAATACAAACCGTCCTTTTTGTCCAAGTCCAGAAACAGCAAATAAGGTTATTGATGCACTTGCACCAGGAAGTGCTGTAAAGGGCAATTTTTTGGCAATGAGTGCCTCAACAATTATACTGCCAGGATCAGAAATACAAGGCATTCCCGCATCTGATACGAGTGCAATTTGCTTTCCATTTTCGATATCTGCAATAATTTCCGCGATTCTGGCAAATTGGTTATGCTCGTGGCAACTGACAACTTTATTAACAATTGAAAAAGCATTCAATAATTTTTGTGTTACTCGTGTATCCTCTGCTAAAATATAATCAACCATTTTTAAAATTTCCACCGCACGAAATGTCATATCATCTAAATTACCAATTGGTGTTGGCACAAGGTATAAGCCACCATTTTCCATCGCTTTCACGGTATTTTGTTTATACATAGATTCGTTCCCCTTTTATTCTTTGATGCGCTGAAAGATTTTTAAAATTTCATCCCGATAGCTACCATCAGCATTGTGGACAATGATTGGTGTTTCAATTTCCATCCCCGGATTCCCATTTTTACGTGCTTCAATTAAAATCATATTCGCACGCGTTCCATCTTTGGGATATACAAATTGCAACCGCTTTGGTTCCAGACGGTGCTTTTGTAATAGCTCAATAATTTCAATCAGCCGTTGGGGGCGATGTACGAGCGCAAAATAGCCATTATTGTTCAAAACAAAACTTGCCTTAGCGATGAGCTGCTCTACATCTAAACTTACTTCATGGCGCGCAATTTTGAGATATTCATTCTCATTTTGTTGCCCACTTTCTCCAACTTTAAAAAAGGGGGGATTACTCACCACTACATCTGCACTTTGTTGTTCAAATATCATTTCAAGTGTATTTATGTCATGGCAGATAATTTTAATTTGGTCTTCTAGTGCGTTTAATTTAATATTCCGTATTGCTAAATCCACTGCTTCTTGTTGAATATCGATACCAATAATTTTTGCAGCAGTCCGCGTTGATAAAAAAAGGGGGATTGGTGCATTTCCCGTCCCAAAATCAAGAATTTTTTTGGTTTTTGCTGGTATTTGTACAAACCGCGATAATAATACACTATCTAAAGAAAAATTCAACATATCATTGCGCTGAATTATTTGCATCCCCTCATACCCTAACAAATCATTTAAAACTTCATTTTCTCCAAGATTTTCGACTGCTATTTTCCTCATGCTTCCAGCTCAAGTAACTCTTTTTTGATTGAATCATATTTAAATGTTTCACGGTATTTAGTTCCATTTTCTTTGACAAATAACACATCAACATTTTGGGTTAAAACATTAACATAGATTACTTTTCCCTCACCCTCAGGAGTTTGTATTCGCTGGTTAACATCCGGTAAATGCTCTGATAGTATTGTATAGACATCATCTTCATATCGCACACAACAAAGGAGTTTCCCACATAATCCTGATATTCTTTCGGGGATCAGCGATAATTTTTGGTTTTTTACCATTTTAATTGTTGTCCCATATAAGTCATTTAAAAATGTCGAACAGCATAAATCATAACCACATGGTCCAACTCCGCCAATAAGAGCTGCTTTTTCGCGCATATTAATTTGACGCATTTCGATACGCACTTGAAATGTAGCCGCCAGTTTTTTAACTAGTTGGCGAAAATCAACACGTTCATCCGCTGTATAAGTGAAAGTTAAATGGCTACTATCAAAATTATATTTTGCTGCTACCAGTCGCATTGGGAGTGCCTCTTTTTTAATAAGTTCCATAAAAATATTACTTGCTTTTTCTTCTTTTTCCTCATTTGTGCGGACTTGTTCCCAGTCTTCTTTTGTTAAAATTCTGACGACTAATTTAAGTGGCAAGACAATATCTGCTTCCACAATCATCTTATTTTCTTTGACCACGGTGACAACTTCAAGTCCATTAACATTTTCGACTAAAACTTTTGCTCCCGTGCGTAATTTCTTTTTTTGTGGGTTAAAATAATAAATTCTTTTATTCCGCTGAAACCGTACTCCGACAACCTCTATCATTGATATCATCCATTC
>BHER01000010.1 GCA_003864555.1 Erysipelotrichaceae bacterium
GTTGATATGCTATCAAATCATCATAAAAATCTTTATATTGTGGGGGATCCTGATCAGTCTATTTATAGCTGGCGTGGTGCAAATGATTCACTCATTCTCGACTTTTCTCAGAAATTTAGTAGTGCTGAGACAATTGTTCTAGAAGAGAACTACCGTTCAACGCAAACAATTTTAGATGTTGCAAATATGCTGATTCAGCATAATACAAATAGAATGAAAAAAAATCTTTTCTCTGCAAATAAAAAAGGTGATGCAATTGACGTGTATGAGGCCAATGATGAAAAAAATGAAGCTGAATATATTGCAATTAAAATTAAAACAATTGAACGCGAATATGGGATAGAAGCATTAGGGAATGTTGCAGTCCTGTATCGTTCAAACTATCTTTCAAGAATAATGGAAGAGGCATTTATTAGACATGGTATTTCTTATGTTATCTATGGAGATACGCGCTTTTTGGATCGGAAAGAAATTAAAGATATGCTATCATATCTGCATATGATTATTAATCCAAATGACGATATCGCGTTTAAACGTGTAATTAATGAGCCAAAAAGAAATATTGGCGAGAAAACAATGGAAAAATTTGAAGAGATGGCTTTTGAGCGTAACTGTTCATTATTTGATGTCATAGAAGTTATTCTTGAAACAGCAGGAAAAGGAAAAGCTAAGCAATATTTACAACAGTTCTTTGAAATGATTTTATCAGCAAAAGCAAGTATAGATAATATGACACTTGTTGAACTGTTAGAATTCATCTATAAAGAAAGTGGATATGAGGCAATGCTTGAAAAAGATGGTACAGCTATTGGTAGAATTGAGAATATTCTCGAATTATCAAATTCACTTGCTGAATTCCAAAAAGGTAAAGAGGGTCTGGAAACACGTGAAGTACTTGTTCAATACCTGCAGGAAATGGCGCTTATGTCAAGTAGTGATAAAGAGTCAAATACGTTTAATGTCTCTCTTATGACGGTACATGCATCAAAAGGTCTAGAATTTGATACAGTATTTTTAATGGGGATGAATGAAGGTATTTTCCCATCAAGAAGATCAGTTGAAGAGGGCGGATTAGAAGAAGAACGCAGACTTGCATATGTTGCAATAACACGTGCGCGTAAACGGCTTTATGTAACATATCCAGATGGGTATAATATCATGACAAAAAGTGTTAAAACACCTTCAATTTTCTTATATGAGGCAAGACTTTTAGCTGAAAGAACTAATCCCATGTTTGAACAAACACCAAAATTTGTTCAGAAAATAGAGAAAAAAACAAAAGCAACAATGTCATTTAGAACTGATGCAGAAAAACAAGAATTTACGACGGGATCAAAAGTTCGCCACAAAAAATTTGGTGAAGGTGTTATCGTCGAAGTTAGCCAGGATATGCTGACAGTTGCTTTTTCAAAAGAATATGGGATAAAGACACTTGTTTCTAATTTCATTGAAAAAATTTAATATAATGAATAGGGGAAGGTTTTTTGAAAAAAAATATTTTAAAAGAAATTGCGTCTTTAAAAATAAAAATAGAGGATGCCAGTTTTGAATACTATCAGTTAAATGGGTCGCATGTGAGCGATGCTGAGTATGATACAATGATGCGACAACTCCTCGTACTAGAAAAAAATCACCCAGAATTTTCAGATATAAATTCTCCAACCAGAAGAGTTGGAGGAATTGTGTCTGATAAATTTTTGAAAGTCGAACATACAACACCAATGCTAAGCTTAGCAAATGCTTTTTCTTCCGAAGACCTTCGTGAATTTGATCGTAAAATTAAAGATATCGCAGAAAATGTTTCATATGTCTGTGAATTGAAAATTGATGGATTAGCGATGAGTCTTTTCTATGAAAAAGGCCAATTTGTAAAAGCAGCAACTAGAGGTGATGGCCTCGTTGGTGAAGATGTCACAGAAAATATTCGCACGATTAAAGTTATTCCTCTAGTAATTGAAAATAACAAAAGTATTGAGGTTCGTGGTGAAGTATATATGCCCAAAAGTCAGTTTGTATATTTAAATGAGCAACGGGATATTTTAGGAGAAGAACATTTTGCTAATCCCCGTAATGCAGCAGCAGGAAGTATCCGCCAACTTGATTCCAAGGTTGCTGCGAGTAGAAACCTGAAAATGTTTGTCTATGGAACAAATACGCTGATGTATAAGGAATTGACAACTAGTGGTGCACACAGTGAGCTATTAGCTAATTTAGGGCAATTACATTTCCCGATAAATAAAGAAACAGAGAAATGTGCTACAATTGATGCAGTTATCGCTTTTATCGAGAAATGGACAGAAAATAGAAATAAGCTACCTTATGAAATTGATGGTATTGTCATTAAAGTTGACCAGTCGGGTGCATATGAAAAAATTGGATATACTGCCAAGGCACCTAAATGGGCTATTGCGTATAAATTTCCTGCCGAAGAAGTGGAAACGGTGATTGAAGATATTGTTTTTACAGTAGGAAGAACTGGGCAAATAACACCAAATGCGGTATTTAAACCAACTTATGTTGCAGGTTCGACAATTCAGCGTGCAACATTACATAATGAAGATAATGTAATTGCAAAAGATATTCGGATTGGCGATACTGTTATTCTGCGAAAAGCAGGTGATGTTATTCCAGAAATCTCACGTGTTGTATTGGCAAAAAGGGGAGTTATACAGCAACCTTTTGTGATGGCAACGCAGTGTCCAAGCTGTGGACATATGCTATATCGTGATGAAACAGAATCAGCCTACTTTTGCATTAATATAAATTGTGAGGCTAAACTTATTAGTGCGTTAGCTCACTATGGTTCACGGAATGCGCTTAATATTGATGGCCTCGGTGAACGGAATGTTCAGATTCTATTTGAACATAATTTATTAAAAAAAGTGACTGATTTATATAAATTATCATATGATATTTTAATTGGACTAGATCGGTTTGCTGATAAATCAGTCAAAAATCTTTTAGCAGCAATTGAACTATCAAAAAAACAATCTGCCGAGAAACTCTTATTCGGACTAGGTATTAGACATGTAGGTGAAAAAACAGCAAAAATTCTCCTCGAAGAGTTTAAAGACATCAGAGTATTAGGGAGTGCAAAAGTAGAACGAATATTAGAAATCCATGGTATTGGTGATAAAATTGCACAATCGGTTGTATTCTGGTTTGAAGATGAGAGTTGTCGACAAATAGTACGCGAATTGGAAAAATTTGGTGTAAATTTGGCAATTGAGGCGACCAAAAAAGTTGAGAATGCATTTTTTGCAGGTAAAACTGTTGTGGTAACAGGAACAATGGTAGAACTCTCACGCAAGGAAATAGAAGCGCTATTAGAAGAAAATGGAGCAATTATAACAAAGAGCATCTCGCGTAAAACAGATTATCTGGTATATGGTGCAAGTGCTGGGAGTAAGCTTGAAAAAAGCCAAAAATTAGGTGTTGTAACTCTAAACGAGTCTGTATTTTTCCAAAAAATAATAGAAAGAAAATAGGTGTTCAGATGATTAATAAAGATATTTTGGTATCAATTGCCAAGAATGCAAAAATTGCGATGACAGATAGTGAAACGAATACGGTATTAGCTGAGTTGAATGGAGCAATAAAAATGATTTCGATTATTGAAGAACTCGATTTAACGGAAGTTGAGCCGCTTTTTTACCCGAATGAACAAGCATATGAATTTCGGGATGAGCAAATGCTTTTTGTTCAAGATGCTGCCGATTTATTGGCAAATACTGTTGAAACGCTGGATAACCAATTCAAAGTTCCAAATATCTTGATGGGAGGAAAAAGTGAGTGAGTACAGTAAATAAAGATGCAATCGTTGATGTTGTTGCAAGTAATTTGGTGAGTTCTGCTAATCTTATTGCAAATATTGAACAAAAATCTGAGCAAATAAAGAATGAAAATAAAGAATACAATGCTTTTATTACGCAAGCGACAAAAGAGCAATTAATAGCTGAAGTAGAAGCTTTGAGTACAAATAAAAATGGTGTTTTATTTGGTGTCCCAATTGCAATTAAAGACAATATTGCTGTAAAAGAAATGCGCATGACATGTGCATCCAAAATGCTTGAAAATTTTGATCATCCATTATATGATGCAACAGTAGTCAAAAAATTAAAAGCTGCGGGTGCGATTATTATGGGGAAAGCTAATATGGATGAGTTTGCGATGGGAGCATCGAATGAGACTTCATATTTTGGTCCTGTTAAAAATGCTTGGAATACTGACTATGTAAGTGGAGGCTCATCCGGTGGTTCAGCAGTTGCTGTTGCAACGGGGAGTGTTTATATGGCATTAGGAACAGATACTGGGGGCTCAGTTCGCCAACCGGCAGCCTTTAATAATATTGTTGGAATGAAGCCAACATATGGTCGGGTATCACGATTTGGCGTAACGGCATTTGCATCATCTCTAGATCAAGTTGGTATTTGTACAAGAACAGTTGCGGATAATGCAAAAACGCTAGAAGTAATTGCTGGTTTTGATGACTATGATGCAACATCTAGTCATATTTCTGTGCCAAAGTATTCAGCGTTATTGGAAGTGAATCTTTCAGGAAAAAAAATTGCTGTTTTTAAAGAATTTTTGTCTGAGGGAGTTTCTGAGGAAGTAAGACGCGTTGTGGATGAGGCTATTGCAATATATATAGCATTAGGAGCAACAGTCGAAATTATTTCGATGCCACATTTAAAATATGTCGTACCAGCATACTATATTGTTGCACCAAGTGAGGCTAGTTCTAATTTAGCACGCTTCGATGGTATTCATTATGGATATCGTTCTCCAAATGCAAAAACACTTGAAGAAATTTATACAATGAGCCGTGCAGAAGGTTTTGGAACAGAAGTTAGAAAAAGATTACTTATGGGGACATACTTTCTAAACCATTCGGCTTATGATGCCTACTATATCCAAGCTGCTAAACTTAGACGGTTAATTGATGCTGATTTCCAAAAAGTATTTGAGTCATTTGATATTATTTTAGGACCAACTACACCAACACCTGCGTTTAAATTTGGCGAATCCCAAAAAAATCCGGTAGATGCGTATCTGCATGATATTTGCACAATACCAGCAAATTTAATTGGTCTGCCAGCAATCTCAGTTCCAGGTGGATTTACGAAAAAAGATAATTTACCTGTAGGAATTCAGTTAATTGGAAAGCCATATGATGAAGTGGGTGTCTATCAATTTGCTTATGCTTTTGAACAAAAAACACACTACCACGCTTATGCTAAAAAAGGGGGACAATAAAAATGAATAACTTAGAAATAATCATTGGTATTGAAGTCCATGCTGAATTATTGACACAAAATAAAATTTATTCACCCGTTCCTGTAACATATAAAGAAACACCAAATTCGGCAACAAATGTCATCGATTTAGGCTACCCTGGTGTTCTGCCTACAGTGAGTAAAAAAGTGGTAGAATTAGCATTAAAAGCAGCACTTGCCCTAAATTGTAAAATCAATCAAAAAGTAGTATTTGATCGGAAGAATTATTTTTATCCGGATACGCCAAAAGCATATCAAATTACTCAAGACAGATCACCAATTGGATATGATGGCTATCTCGTAATTGATGTGGAGGGTGTTGAAAAGAAAATTGGCATTACCCGTTTACATATAGAAGAAGATGCGGGGAAATCAACACATTTTGATGACTATTCTTTACTTGACTTCAATCGCCAAGGAGTGCCACTTATTGAAATTGTGACGGATGCAAGCATCCGAAGTTTTGAACAGGCAGGAGCCTATATTGAAGAACTACGTGCATTATTAATTTACCTAGGGGTTTCTAATGGTAAAATGGAAGAAGGCTCAATGCGCTGTGATGCAAATATTTCATTACGGGCAATTGGGTCCAAAAAACTCGGTGTGAAAACAGAAATAAAAAATATAAATTCAATTTCTAATTTGAAAAAAGCTTTGGAAATTGAAGCGAAAAGGCAAGTAACCATTCTCTATGCTGGTGGTGTTACAGAGCAGGCTACATGGCGTTATGATGATGATTTGAAAAATAATGTGCTTATGCGCAAAAAAGAAACCAATGCTGATTACCGCTACTTTCCTGAACCTGACATCTCACCTATATACATTGGAGATGCTTGGTTAAATAGCGAAAAAACTTTGATGATTGAATTACCAAGAGCGAAGAAAAAGCGCCTGGTTGCTGAGTATGATCTCCCTGAGAAGGAAGTGCAACAGCTGATTACATCAAAAAAAATGACGGAAATTTTTGAAGAGGCAATAGCATATAAGGCACAACCAAAACTTGTTTTGAACTGGTTAAACGGTGAAATTCAACAATACTTAAATAAAGAACAAGTGAAAATTGAGGAGACACATATAATGGGCAGTAGTATTGCACAGATGTTGTCTTTGATTGACACGGGAGAAATTTCATCAAAAATTGCGAAAACGATTTGTGAATACCTGCTTAAAAATGGTGGAATGGCAGAGGATGCTGTGAATACATTAGGTTTGCGACAACTATCAAACCCAGTGGAGATATTGGCAATCATCTCAGGCATTCTGGCGAAAAATCCACAGTCTATCCTTGATTACAAAGAAGGAAAAAATAAAGCTGTTGGGTTTTTGATTGGGCAAATTATGCAAGAAACTGGCGGACAAGTTAATCCAGGAATTGCTAATAAAATATTGATAGAAGAATTAAAAAAAGCTGAATAATACAGTGAGTATGGTATAATTAATACAAATTGAAAAATGGGAAGTGTAGAAATGGCAAGAAAACAGGCTGATAAAAAAAATTCGGAAGCAAGTAAAAATATAAATGATGCGAAGACGAAGGAAATAAAGACTGACATATCTTCTCGTAAACAAAGCCAACAGCGAGAAATTCCGCAAGAAAGAAATAAATTGGAACAGACAAAAACTGTTGATACAAAAATCATTAATGAATCAGTAGAAACAGGTAAACAGCTTACTAAGCGCAGCGCAAATAGAAAAAAAACAGGACTAGTTGATGCCAAAACAGGCAAACGACGTTCTGGTTATTTTAAAACGCCGATAAGAGCAATTATGCTAACACTTATGGTTGCATATGCTGTTACAGGACTTATCATTGGAATTTGGGTATTCAGAGAGTTTTTCCAATTTTATATAACGGAGAAATCGCCAGTACTAGGATTAGATACGACAAATAGCCGCGTAGTCGATAAGCCAATTTTTACATTGGCAGAAATAAAGAATGCAGAAAAAGCCGTTTTAGAAAGTGATATAGGGGTAGATGATTTGGTAATACATCAAGTAGGACCATCTCTCCATGTTTTTATTACACTTCCAGACAATGATGACATGGGAGCAGCACGCGATAAAGGCAGTAGGGTGATTGATAAATTACGTGAGGCTTTTGCTAATCCTGACTTATTTAGAGTATATGAGGCCCAAATCATCGTAACCAAAAAAGATTTGCCTAAGTTAGAAGAAGCCGTATTATTGAGACCAGCGACCGAAGAACATGAGGAACAGCAATTTCCTCAATTTGGTGTACTAAATAAAAATAGAGATACGATCCAATGGGGAAGAAACGGCGAATAAATGAATTGATACAATGAAGTACAGAGATAAAAAGGAAAATATGTTCAGGTAATCGCTGTCCTTTTTTATTAAAGAGGAGAAAAGAAAATGGAAATGAAAATAGTAGAATGCTCAGGATTGAATCAGATGGCAAAAGGTATTTGTTTAGATGGCAAAGAAAAGATTTTTGTTGAAGGACTTTTACCAGGTGAAGTGGCTAAAGTTCAAATTAAGAAAAGAAATAGTAAATTTACCGAAGCAATTCTTATTGAAATAACACAAAAATCACCACATCGTGTGGATGCTGAGTGTACAATTGCTGATGTGTGTGGTGGGTGTAATCTACAACATGTATCATATGATGAACAACTCAAAATAAAACAAAATCATGCAGAAATGATGATGAAAATCCAAGATAGACAGGGAGAGTATGATTTCAAGCAAATCATTGGTTCTCCACAAAGATTACAGTATCGTAATAAAAGTTTTATTACATTTTCATATGATGCACAACATAAGATTAAGCCATCATTCTATATTGAAAATAGTAATGATTTAGTTCCATTTGAAACATGTTTTGTGCAAACAGACAATATGAATGCTTTGACACAAGCAGTCGCAGAAACGCTAAATTACTTTGATGTACCTTTGTATAACCGTAAGTCACGGGAGGGTGTTTTACGCCATATCTGTGTACGAGAAAATAAAGCAGGCGATGGCCTTATGCTCGTTTTCGTAGTTGCAAAAGCAGAGAAAAAAACTTTCATACAAATTGCAAAAGCAGTGCAACTGCGTTTTCCTCTTGTGCAATCAATTTACATGAATATCCAAAGCCATGCATCGGGAGTCCTTCTTGGTAAAAAAGATGTGCACTTAGCAGGGGCAGAATACCTTGTAGATGAGGTGTCGGGAGTGGAAGTTAACATTACACCACAGGCATTTTTTCAAGTTAATCCTAAGCAGATGGAACAATTATATGAGCATGTGTTAACGAAAATGAAATTAACAAAAGATGTGCATTTATTAGACTTCTATTGTGGTATTGGGACGATGACATTACTTACTGCCAAATATGTTGCGACTGCTGTTGGAATTGATGTTGTCAATTCTGCAATTGAAATGGCAAAGCTGAATGCAATTGAAAATGGTATTGAGAATGCTGATTTTTTTGGTGAGGATGTAGAGGATTTCTTAGAAAACTTTGAATACACGGATGTTAAAGAACTAGCAGCAATTATTGATCCGCCAAGAAAAGGGTGTACACCGGAGTTTTTGACGCAACTTGGAGAACTCGGGCCGAAAAAGATTGCGTATGTTTCATGTAATCCAACAACCCTTGCACGTGATATTGTACAGCTTAGAGCAGCAGGTTACACTGCTGGGCCAATTCAATTTTTTGATATGTTCCCACAAACGATGCATGTGGAAGCAGTTGTCATATTGGAGAAAAGATAAAACGTTCTAGTGGACTTAACTGATAGTATATTAAATTTTGTTTTCAAAAATAATGCTATAAATTATATGGATAGTTCGATTTAATTAAATATCTGATTCGAAATTACTAAAGGTGTCATGCCATCAAGAGATGAATGATGCCTTTTTTCATTGTAATGAAACGAAATATACTAGAGTGTTTCAAGTTTATAAATGATTTCTAAAAAGATGCTATTATCGGACTGATCCAAGGGGGGGAGTAATAAAATATAGCACGTTACTTTGATATATATAGCGTGTCATAAATACTGCAAAAAAAAGTTAGAGCGAGAACATAACTACTTTGCTAAAAACACTAAAAATAAAAAAATCCATGGTAGGATTGCTGAGAAAAAACAAAAAAACATTGTGCTTTTTCTCTATTTTTGGTATAATAGTAAAATACATGACCCTTAAAAATAGAAAAGAAGCGCTTTAAACATAAAAGCGTTTCATTTTCATGTTTTTTGGTCTTGAGAAATAAGGGGTGTGGCGGTGTGTCAGAAAATATCATCAAGTCTGGTAGAAGAGAGCGTTTAACTTTTTCGAAAATACCAACAAAGTTAGAAATGCCGAATTTAATTGAAATACAAAAAAACTCATTTGATTGGTTTTTAGCGTCAGGAATTGATGAAGTATTTAAGGATGTTTTCCCAATTAGCGATGTTCAAGGAATTTTGCAATTGGATTTTGTCGAATTGTTTATAGACGATGAGAAGTACAGTGTTGATCAATCAAAAGAAAAAGATATCAACTATGCTAGACCTTTACGTGCAAAAATGCGTTTGCTTAATAATGAAACTGGAGAAATTAAAGAACAAGTCGTTTTCATGGGAGAATTACCT
This sequence comes from Erysipelotrichaceae bacterium, assembly GCA_003864555.1. Taxonomy (GTDB): domain Bacteria; phylum Bacillota_I; class Bacilli_A; order Culicoidibacterales; family Culicoidibacteraceae; genus BHER01. The sequence goes on from BHER01000010.1 coordinate 9,860, forward strand.
ATGATGACAGAATCTGGAACATTTATTATCAATGGTGCAGAACGTGTAGTTGTATCACAACTTGTCCGTTCACCAGGTGTTTACTTTAATGAGGCAAGCGAGTTTTCAGAGCATTCAAGTGTACAGGCAACTGTCATCCCAAATAGAGGAGCATGGCTTGAGTATGAGATGGATGCAAAAGGTATTGCAAATATCCGTATTGATAGAACAAGAAAATTACCATTGACGGTATTTTTACGCGCACTTGGTTTGGCAACAAACACCCAAATTTTTGATGTGTATGGGGAACACCCAATACTTGAAACAACTATGGAAAAAGATAATAAAGATGAAAGCACGCAAGTTGCAATGCTCGAAGTCTATAAACGTCTTAGACCAGGTGAGCCACCAACAATTGAAAGTGCAAAATCTTTACTTTACTCACGTTTTTTTGATGTTAAACGCTATAATTTAGCACGCGTTGGACGCTATAAACTAAATAAAAAACTAAATATTCTTGATAGAATAGATGGTAAATGGTTAGCACAAGATGTTATCAGTGTGGATGGAGAATTAATTGCCACAAAAGGTGATTTTATTGATCCGATTCTTCGTGATAAATTGGAAATTACTTTATCGCAAGGTGCACACACAATTAACTATGGTGTAATTGGAATTGATGAAAATGAAGTCATACTTCAAGAACTTCATATTTACTCAAATGAAAACAAAGAAAACATTGTCAAAGTAATTGGGACGCATAATGTGCGTGATTCAAATATTACGATAGCGGATGTATTGGCAAGTGTTAGTTACTTCTTGAATTTAACGGATGGTGTTGGATCACTTGATGATATCGATCATTTAGGAAACCGCCGTATCCGTTCTGTAGGAGAACTTTTACAAAATCAATTCCGCGTAGGTTTAATCCGCATGGAACGTGTTGTGCGTGAGCGTATGTCTATTCAAGATGTAGATGATTTGAAACCACAAACGCTGATTAATGTCCGACCACTATCAGCTATTATTAAAGAATTCTTCGGAAGTTCACAACTATCACAGTTCATGGATCAGCATAATCCATTGGCTGAGTTGACACATAAAAGAAGACTATCAGCTCTTGGACCTGGTGGACTTACACGTGAGCGTGCGGGATTTGAAGTTCGAGATGTACACTACACACATTATGGTAGAATGTGTCCAATTGAAACCCCAGAAGGACCAAATATTGGACTAATAAACTCCCTATCTACATATGCAAGAATTAATGAATATGGATTTATTCAAACTCCATTTAGAGTTGTGAATAAAGAAACATTCCAAGTTACAGATGAAATTTTATATGTTACTGCTGATCAAGAAGATCATTATGTTGTCGGTCAGGCAACACTTGATTTGGATGAGGATGGTTACATCATGAGTGATGTAGTTGTTGCAAGACACCGTGGAGAAAATATTGTTGTACCAAAAGGTGAAGTAGATTTAGTAGATGTCTCACCAAAACAAATTGTCTCAGTTGCAGCATCTTGTATTCCATTTTTGGAGCATGATGATGCATCACGTGCACTAATGGGCGCAAATATGCAAAGACAAGCTGTACCACTTATGATTCCAGAAGCACCATTTGTTGGTACGGGAATGGAACATATGGCTGCAAAAGATAGTGGTGTGGCAATCCTTTCAAAAAATGCCGGAATTGTTGAATTTGTTGATGCCAAAAAAATCCTTATCCGTCGTGATGAAGATAAAAAAATTGATGAGTATAAATTATATAAATTTGAACGCTCAAATCATGGTGTAAGCTATAACCATACAGCACTTGTAAAACGTGGAGAGCATATTGAGGAAAGAGAAATCATTGCTGATGGTGCTTCAATGGATCAAGGTGAAATGGCATTAGGACGAAATGTAGTCGTAGGCTTCATGACATGGAATGGTTATAACTATGAGGATGCTGTTATCATGAGTGAACGTCTTGTTAAAGATGATGTTTACACATCAATTCATATTGAAGAATATGAAATTGAATGCCGTGATACAAAATTAGGGGTAGAAGAAATCAAACGCGAAATCCCAAATGTTGGTGATACAACAAGAAAAGATTTAGATGTTGATGGCGTTATCCGAATTGGTGCCGAAGTAGAAGCAGGAAGTATTTTAGTTGGGAAAGTTACGCCAAAAGGTGTGACAGAATTATCACCAGAAGAGCGCCTACTACATGCTATTTTCGGTGAAAAAGCCCGAGAAGTTCGTGATACATCACTTAAAGTACCACATGGTGGAGATGGAATCGTCATCGATGTTAAGCGTTTTACAAGAGAAAAAGGAAGCGAGCTTAGCCCTGGTGTAAATGAAGTTGTTCGTGTCTATGTTGCCCAAAAAAGAAAAATTTCTGAAGGGGATAAAATGGCAGGACGCCATGGTAATAAAGGAGTTATATCTCGAATTTTACCAGTAGAAGATATGCCATATTTAGAAGATGGAACACCAATTGACATCATGTTAAACCCACTAGGAGTACCATCACGTATGAATATTGGACAAGTACTAGAATTGCATCTAGGGATGGCTGCTAAAAAATTAGGATTGCATATTGCAACACCTGTATTTGATGGTTGTTCTCCAGAAGAAATGCTTGAAGTTATGAATACTGCTGGTATGGATCCTGATGGGAAAACAGTCTTATATGATGGTCGTACAGGAGAAAAATTCGATAACCGTGTTTCTGTAGGAGTCATGTATATGATTAAACTTGCCCACATGGTAGATGATAAACTCCATGCTCGTTCAAATGGACCGTACTCACTAGTAACGCAACAACCTCTAGGAGGAAAAGCACAATTTGGTGGACAACGTTTTGGTGAGATGGAAGTTTGGGCATTAGAAGCATATGGTGCAGCAAATACACTACAAGAAATTTTGACAATAAAATCAGATGATATTAATGGTAGACAAAAAGCCTATGAAGCAATTATCAAAGGTAAACCAGTTCCTACACCAGGAATACCTGAGTCATTTAGAGTACTGGTAAAAGAATTACAATCACTAGCAATCGATGTTTCAATATATGATGATAGTGATGTTCTTATCGAAATTGACAACTTAGAACAAGACTAAAAAAGATAGAAAATAGAGCTATTTTGCATTTGAAAAAATCGTGTGATAGTACTAAGCTAAAAAAGTGAATTGTAAATTCTTAGGAAAATACATGTGCTAAGAAATAATGAAGCGAGGGAAATAAATGGCAAGAAATAAATTTGACTATATACAGGTGGGATTAGCCTCAGCCGAAAAAATCCGTGAATGGTCATACGGAGAAGTAAAAAAATCAGAAACAATAAATTATCGAACGCTCAAACCTGAAAGAGATGGTTTGTTCTGTGAACGTATATTTGGCCCAACAAGAGACTGGGAATGTACATGTGGGAAATACAAAAGAGTACGTTATAAAGGAATTGTCTGTGAACGCTGTGGTGTTGAAGTTACTAAAGCTAGTGTGCGCCGTGAGCGCATGGGGCATATAGAACTTGCAAGTCCAGTTGCACATATTTGGTACTTCAAAGGAACACCAAATAGAATGAGTTTATTACTCGATCTTATGCCAAAACAGCTTGAAGAGATTATCTACTTCATATCATATGTTGTAGTTGATCCAATGGAATCAAATTTAAGCTTAAAACAAATTTTAAGTGACCGTGAATACAGAATGTATTACGAACAATATGGTGAAGGTTTCAAAGCACTTATGGGTGCTGAAGCAATTAAAGCACTCTTAGAAAAAATGGATTTAGATCTTGCAAGTAAGACAATTCGTGAAGAACTAGAAACGGCACAAGGGCAAAAAAGAACACGCCTTATTAGACGTCTAGAAGTTGTAGAATCATTTAGAAAATCAAATAATCGTCCACACTGGATGATTTTGGATGCACTACCAGTAATTCCACCAGAATTACGTCCAATGGTAGAACTTGATGGTGGTCGCTTCGCAACATCAGATTTAAATGATTTATATCGTCGCGTTATTGACCGTAATAACCGCCTCCACCGTTTTGAAAATAGTGCACCAAGTATTATTGTTCAAAATGAAAAAAGAATGCTTCAGGAATCAGTTGATGCACTCATTGACAATGGTCGCCGAGGAAGAGCAGTAACAGGTCCAGGGAATAGACCACTTAAATCACTTTCACATATGTTGAAAGGTAAACAGGGACGTTTTCGTCAAAACTTACTTGGTAAACGTGTGGATTATTCAGGACGTTCTGTTATCGTTGTTGGTCCAACACTTGAAATGCATCAATGTGGATTACCAAAAGATATGGCACTTGAGCTATTCAAACCTTTTGTTATTGCAGAATTAACGAAAAATGGATATGCCCAAAATATTAAAGTTGCAAAACGCTTAATTGAAAGCCGTGATAAAATTGTCTACAGTATTCTAGAAGGTGTAGTCTCAGGGCATCCAGTGTTACTTAATCGTGCCCCAACACTACATAGACTAGGAATTCAAGCCTTTGAACCACGGTTAGTTGAAGGGAAAGCAATTCGTTTGCATCCACTTGTAACAACAGCATTTAATGCCGATTTCGATGGAGATCAAATGGCAGTCCATGTGCCACTTTCTCAAGAAGCGCAAGCAGAAGCACGAATTTTGATGCTTGCAGCAAATAATATTCTTAACCCGAAAGATGGTAACCCAGTTGTAACGCCATCTCAGGATATGGTATTAGGGAATTATTATTTAACAATGGAATCTGATGGTGATGGCTCAGGACATGCTTTTAGTTCATATGAAGAAGCACTCGTTGCTTATCAGACTGGACAATTATCATTGCATGCTCGTATTGTTGTTCCAGTTAGTTCACTTAGTAAAGAGAGTTTTACAGAACAACAACGCGGGGAACTCTTGATTACAACAATTGGTAAACTTGTGTTCAATGATATTTTTCCAAAAACAATGCCATTTATTAATGATGAATCGGATGTTGATGCAGAAGAAGTTCCAGATAAACATTTCGTTGCCCGTGGAGAAAACTATAAAGTATTAATTACCGATCGTGATTTGCTTAAACCATTTAAAAAAGGGACGCTTGAGAAAATCATTGCCCGCGTTTTCCGCGAATATCGTACAACTAAAACTGCAGAAATGCTTGATAAAATGAAAGATTTAGGATTCAGATATTCAACAGCAGCAGGTATTACTGTGAGTTTTGATGATGTTGTTACAATTACAGATGAGAAAAAAATTATTTTAGATATCGCACAAAAACAAGTTGATGTTATTTGGCAATATTTCAATCGAGGACTCATGACGGATGCTGAAAGACATGTCCGCGTCTGCCGCGTATGGGAAGAAGCAAAAGATGAGATTACTGACAAGCTGATTCTTGAATTGGAAACAAATCATAAAGATAATCCAATTCTTATGATGCAAGAGTCGGGTGCCCGTGGGAATAAATCCAACTTTGCACAACTTGCAGGGATGCGTGGACTGATGGCTGATCCACGTGGGGAAACAATTGAGATGCCTATTCGTTCATCATTCCGTGATGGATTAACAGTATTAGAATACTTCATGTCAACACATGGTGCGCGTAAAGGTCTGACAGATACAGCTTTGAAAACAGCCGATTCTGGATACTTAACACGCCGTTTAGTTGATGTTGCACAAGATATCATTGTGCGCCACGAAGATTGTCACACAGATAAAGGTGTTAAAGTTATGGCAATGCTTGAAAAAGGAAAAGAAATTGTTCCGTTCTTATCAAGAATTGTTGGACGTTATTCAGCGAAATCAATTTTACACCCAGAAACCAAAGAAATCATTGTTGGAGTTGGTGAGATGATCACGCCAAAACTTGCAGAAGAAGTCGTTGCATCAGGGTTAGAAAATATAATTATCCGTTCTGTACTCACATGTACGGCAGGATCAGGGATTTGTCAAAAATGTTATGGACGAAGTCTTTCAACAGGGGAACTTGTTGAAATTGGAGAAACAGTTGGTATCATGGCAGCACAATCAATTGGTGAGCCAGGAACACAGCTGACAATGAGAACTTTCCATACAGGTGGAGTTGCAGGTGGAGATATTACCCAAGGTCTTCCACGTATCCAAGAGATTTTTGAAGCAAGAAATCCAAAAGGGAAAGCAGTTCTAAGTGAAATCGATGGTGTTATCAAAGTAATTGAAACAATCAAAGATAAAACGGAGCTTACAATTGAAAGTGAATTTGAACAACGTAATTACCAATTACCATTTGGTTCACGCTTAATTGTAACACTTAATCAAGAAGTTCACGCAGGTGAACAGTTGACTGAGGGAGTAATTGATCCTAAAGAACTTCTTATTTTATCTGGTATTGAAGCATTGCGAAACTATATGATTTTAGAAGTACAAAAAGTATATAGATTACAAGGTATTAATATCGAAGATAAACATATTGAAGTTATCATTAGACAAATGCTTCAAAAAGTTAGAATTGTTGAATCAGGGGATGCAGATCTTCTGCCTGGAATTCTTGTAGACTTGAATGAGTATACAGCAGAAAACAATAAAGTTTTAGGTGAGGGCCGTCGTCCTGCAGTAGCACATGGTGTGTTATTAGGGATAACAAAATCATCTATTGAAACGAGTTCATTCCTATCTGCAGCATCATTCCAAGAAACAACACGCGTATTAACAGATGCAGCAGTTCGTGGACGCCGAGATAACTTGGTTGGATTAAAAGAAAATGTCATTATTGGACAATTAATCCCAGCAGGGACAGGATTTACTAAATATCAAGATATTATTGTACCGGAAGTCATTGTTACAAATGATGCAGAGGAAGATGAAATTGTTGAATTTACTGAAGTTATTGCTGAGTCGACAGAAGAAGGCGGAAATCGTCTAGAAGACTTTATGAACGAAATGAAAAAAACAATGGAAAATTCGGATGAGGCATTATCAATAGACGAAGGATTCGAATTATAATAAATAAAGGAAGAACATGTTTGTAATAAAACATGTTCTCTTTTTTTGAGGCATCTCTTGTTGATTTTTGATGTAAATATGATAAACTTATAGTAAGTAGAAAAGAGGTAACGAGATGAGAATTGATAAATTTTTAAAGGATTCAAGATTGGTTAAAAGACGCACGATTGCCAAACAATTATGCGATGCTAAAAAAATAGCGGTTAATGATAAAAAAGTAAAAGCAGGGGCAGAAGTGAAACTAGCTGATATTATTACAATAGAATATGCAAAAATGGTGCTTAAAGTTGAAATCGTATCATTAAAAATTGAATTAAGCAAAGCATTGGCTTCTACTTGTTATGAAGAAGTTGCACGCGTGATAAAAGAGGATAAAACATACGATGCATAATAAACTGAAGTGGGGAAGGAGAAAAAGGCAGTGAAGCAGAAAAAAGGACATGACAGCAGAAAAGGGATCAAACGGCGGATTGTATTTTTAAAATCATTGATACTGCTAATTTTAACAATTTCGCTTTTTTATATAACGCAGGCAGCATTTTCGGTGATGGATGAAGAGCAAAAGTTCAGAAAACAAGAAATTTTACTTGAACAAGAGCATCAGCGGAAGATAGTTTTAGAAAGTGATTTACAAAAATTAGATGACCCTGAATATGTGCGGCAGTATGCACGCGAAAAATTCCATTACACAAGTGAAGATGAGATTTTATTTAGGTTACCGAAAGAAGAGGTTCTTGATGAGAAAACAACAGAAAATCAATAGCAATTTGATCGCTCAGGGGAAGATGGTTCTTGTTGCAGTGTCTGCGGGATCAGATTCGATGGCACTCCTTGATATGCTGTGTAAGATGGGGATTTCTGTTGCTGCCTGTTATATTGATCACCAGCAGAGACCAAATGCAGTATTAGAAGAAATAGCGTGTGTCAAAGAGTATTGTAAAAATGGTGCGCTCGCTTTTTTTTCTGAAAAAATAGATTTAATGCGTCTGAAACCAGGTGAAAATAGGCAAGAATTTTTCCGCAATGCTCGCTATGCACTACTCCTAAATGTTGCTAAGCGAGAGGGATTTGATTATATAGCAACTGCGCACCATTTAGATGATCAAAGTGAGACGATGCTTATGAGAATGGTGAAAAACTATAGCCCTTTAAGTTTTAGTGGGATACAAGAAAAAATAGAGATTGAGGGGATTGAAATTATTCGGCCTTTACTTAATTTCTCAAAAGCAAATTTAGAATATTATTGCAAGGAAAATAGCATTAGCTACTGCTATGATGAGAGTAATACTGATATAAAGTATACGAGAAATATGTTGCGTAATAAAATTTTCCCCTTCTTTTTTGCCGAAAATAAAAACTTTTCAAAACAATATGTGGAGATGATGCAATCGTATTTTAGCCTATATAGCTATCATTATAAAAAAATTGAGCAAAATATGCAAACGCAGATTGCCCCTACGCATAAAAGTGTGAAATATTCCCTATGTTATCGTATTTTGGAAGAAGCGGAAACTTTTGAAAAAGAGATGGTAATTCAGATATTACTCAAAAATTTTTTAGCGTTTAACCAAAAAATTACGAAAAAAAAATTGGCAGAAATACTCACTAAATTTTCTAAGAAGGAATGGGTAGTACAACTTGAAAAAACAGATTTTCTTATTTGCCGTGATGGGATGATTTCACATAAATCGACAAAACAAGATATCGTACCATATATTGCAAAAAAATTGGCAGTAGGGACTCAGGATATCGGAATATACCGTATTGTGGTAGGGGAAAAAATGATAGATTGTGATTATGTCTGCCGGGTGCTAGAAACAGAAATTCAAGAGGGTATTTTTGTGAAAAATAGCGACCCAAAACTACGGATACATTGTGGATTTGGAAGTAAAAAGCTTAATAGACTTTTTATAGATGCCAAAATACCTAGAGAACAGCGAGCAAAAGCACTGATGATTGTCAATGAGCAAACTCAAGAAGTGATAGCTGAACTAACAGTTGGACGCGTTGGTGAGAAGTATAGTAAGCATCGTGGATTTAGTGGTGAATACTTAATTATGGTTCAGAAAATCAAAGAAAATTAGTCGTTTATGGATATTCCTCAAAATATAGAGGGAAATGATATAAAATGCAGTTATTCTGTTGGAACAAAATAGAAGAAATAGTATAATGATATGTATAGGATAAAAAAGAGGAGATGTTTCATGGAAAATACAGACTATATTAAAGAAGTGCTTATAACACATGAAGAAATAGTCTCTTATTGCAAAAGGCTTGCAATTGAGATTGAAGATACATTCTCTGAAGAAGAAGAAATAATTTTACTTTGTGTGTTAAAAGGCTCTCTACCATTTACAGCGGAGCTCCTCCCTAATTTTAAGCGGCCAAATGTTATTTGCGAATTTATACGCGCATCAAGTTATGAGGGGAAAACCAGTGAATCAAAAGGTGTTATAGATATTAGTTGTAATACTTTAGAAATAATTGAAGGTAAGACAATTATTATTCTTGAAGATATCTTAGATACTGGGAAAACACTAGAAGCAATAAAAGGATATCTCATGGCAAAAGGTGCAAAGGAAGTCAAAGTGGCAACACTATTGGATAAGCCAGAACGTCGCATCGTGGACATTTATGCTGATTATGTTGGCTTTACTATTCCCAACCATTTTGTAATTGGTTTTGGCTTAGACTATGATGAAAAATACCGGAATTTAAAGGATATTGTTATCCCTTATCCAGAAAAATTATAAGGAGGAAAAAGAAATAATGAGTACAAATATATCACCCACACCAAAAAGCACAAAAGGAAATAAGGGGAACAGAATAAACCTAATAATCGTCATCACACTTTTACTATTCGCAGGTGGATACTTTGTTTTGTATTCTGCAGGTGGATCAAACTTTAATTTAAATAAACAAAAAGAGGCTAAATATAGTGATTTTCTAGTTGCGCTCCAAGCGAATAGGATTGAAAAAGTCGATATACAGCAAACAACTTATAATAAAGTTATGCTCAAATATATCGAAAAAGATAACACAAATCTAGAATTAATAGCAGAAGCACCTATTGCCGAGCAGGTAACGGGTCTGATCTAAGAAAAAGCACTGGAAAATGACTTTTCTTTAAGTTATAATCGTGAGACGGATAACCCCTTAATTGGAGGTATCTTCCAAATAGTTGTCTTCTTGATTTTACCATTAATAATTTTTGGATACTTTTTTTCACGCATAACAAAATCCCAAAGCCAGTCTGGGATGAAGCATACGAAAAGTCGTGCGAAGTTACAAAAAGAAAAAGGAATTACGTATGACAAAGT